>CAYIPP010000022.1:0-8898 GCA_964365355.1 uncultured Gammaproteobacteria bacterium | reverse complement strand
TATTTCCCTATCTTACAGGATTTTAGAAATTTGTACTGGGAAAAGGTGAATGGTTGCATCGTACTATCTTGACGAATAGAAAAGAAAAAAGTATTCTTTTGAAGCGTTTTTGGACACAGTTTGAATGTAAGAGAAGGCCCCATCGTCTATCGGTTAGGACATCAGGTTTTCATCCTGGTAAGCGGGGTTCGATTCCCCGTGGGGTCACCACAAAAAACTGACTTATAGCGAGTCGGTTTTTTGTTTTGACTCAGCCAAATTATCGTCCTGACCATGAGACCATGATCGTACTGGGGCGAGCAACTCATTTTGTGTACTGCCAATATACTGCCGTAAATCTATCGGTTGTCCTCCAAGCAGGTTCATTGTGTGGCGTAACGACTCATCCGTAACATGGGCATATTTCTCTGTCATCTGAATTGTGGAATGACCAAGAACATGTTGCACATCTCGCAGTGGCGCTCCTTGAGATGCGGCGTGTGTGGCGAATGTATGACGAAGTTTATGACAGCTATAAGGTTTGATTCCGACCTCCTTGCAAATCTTCTTCAACCAATAATCTGCCATAAATCGGGAGAGATGATTTCCGCTCTCATCTGTGAAGACGAAACCTGTTTTTGTATTCTTATACTGGCTCCATACATGAAGTGACATAATGACCTCCGTAGGAACTGGAAAGCAACGCATACGATTACTCTTCGGAGTAACAAGTACATTTCCCGATAAATTACGTCTTACGGTCAACAATCCTGTCTCAAAATCTATATCCTCCCAATGAAGACCAAGAATTTCCCCTATGCGCATACCAGTACGTAGAGCTAGAAGAATCATCGTGCTCCAAAGCAAACTTTCATCATAATTGAGAATTTTCTCCACCTCGTTTCTGCTTAGAAAGATCACTGCTGGTGCTTGGGTCTTTAGCCATTTAACTTGAGGGATATGTTCAAGATAATTCCACTCGCATGCCGACGCCAATGATGCACGCAAAATAGTGATTTGATTATTGATGGTTTTGCACGAAAGAGGTTTCCCAGAACGACTGAACTGATTCAATTTTTTCGTTTTGTACTGTTCAATCAGTTGAGCATTTATTTCATTCAATCTCTTTTTTCCAAAAAAAGGGAGTAAATGATTTTTCAACACGCATGCTTTCTTTTCCTGTTCGGATGGCTTGTTGTTGTTCTTCACATACGTGAGCATCCATTCCTCGACGAAATTCTGATAGAGCGTCTGTTTTTTATTCGCCTCCTTTTCCTCTTGCTCTTTCTCAACCCTGTCTTTCGTTTTCGCCTTTTGTCCCATCAAGGCAAAATCTTCACCTCTGGCAATACGTTGACGTAAAACGAGCTCATATGCCTGAGCACCCTTCTTAGAGTTCTCAGGGCTTTTTAACCGTCTCCTCATGCCTTGATGAGAAAGATCGACATACCAAACCTGTGATTGTTTTTCTCTAATTGCGCTCATACTCATGCTTCGTATTTGTCGATGGCTGGAACTGTATTTTGTTTGATGATCTCTTCAAATTCTGATCGAAAAAACAAAACTCGACCCCCAATTTTTGTATGAGATATTTTTCGCTCCTTTCCCCACCGAAGGACGGTTTTGTGCGAAATTCCAAATAGACTTTCAGCCTCTTTGGCGAAAATATACTCACGCTTGATGGCAGACTGTTCAGTTGTCTCGTTCGCCATCGACATATCTTTAATTGTAATGAACAGTAGCACTGAGCAAACCAAAAAAATGGCTTGTGTTGGCAGTACTCATTTTAACAGTGTTGGACATATAAGCAGAGTTTTTTGAAACAAACATCGAACGCTTAATGACTTCTAAAAAATCCGGACACAATTTCTTCTAAGAGTTTTGAAATTGTTATCCCGTCTTCTTTGGCTCTTTCTTTCAAAACGAGATGCCAATACTTGAGCACACGAACCTGTTTAGTCTCCCTTTTTTTCTTTTGTCGACGTTTTTTGTCTACAACTTTTATTTCCCTCATAGCTTTTGAGATTTTTTTGTGACCGCTTGAGTCACAGTTATTATGTGTCAACAAAAGATCAGTAGCTTTCAATCAGTGGGTATCCCTCCTTTCGTAATCATCCCAATTTTTGTCTGACAAAACCTTTGATCAGTGTTACTTTTTTGATGAGCATATGAGGTCCCTCGTTGGGAAGTTTCACCCAGAGCGAGGAATTTTTATCTGCTCACCAGAAAAGCTTGTGGTCAATTTTGTTGTCCGGGAGATTGACCATCAGCTCCCGTTTTGTTGATTTGTACCCTTAGAATAAAACAAAGAAAAAACCAGTAACACGACAGTTACTGGTCTCATTAGGTGAAGTGATTTTGACTCTTATTTTATGGGACGAATCGTATTTAGAGCTTTCTTAAAACGGTCTCGAATCCTGCGCACATCCTCTTCCGTCAAGATTACCCGCTTCTTTTCTATATACTCTTTTTTTAATATCTCTTTAATTTCTTTTGTCCTTAAATCATTTCGGTACATTTGCCACATGCGTTCACCAAACAGATCAATGTTTGGAACGCCATATCGTTTTATCACCCTTGCCTCTTGTGCCTTTTGCAGTTTGCCGAGATACTTTTTAACTTCTCGAATGGAGGTTGTCGAGGTAATTGGGAGATACACCTTTTCAGCAGAATCAGGATCCTCATCGATTTGTTCTTTTGTCATCAAACGCAATTCTGTTTTATATGATGAAAAACATTCTTTCTTATCGAACAACACACGATCTTGAATAAATCTGACGACACTTCTCTTTATCTCCGATGGAACATTGAATTTTGAAGCAAGAAGACGGACTGCCTCACAAAATGCTTTCTCTCTCTTTTCATTCTCAGATAACCAAAGAAGATGTTGCGTAGATAGTATACCATTTATTGGTAAATCAAACTTCTCCCTTATCCGCTTTACTTCACTAATAAAAAATGGGTGATTGCGTAGCAAAACTCCCATTGTCTCAACAGCACTTTGAAAAACAACATCTGTATTAGAATCTTCCTTATCAATTTTCTTACTAAATTTTTCAAAGAAGACGTCAAAATCAGGATCGGCAATCTCAACCTCCTTTCCTGTTTTTTTGGAAAAATATCTATTTTTTGCAACTTTATTACCCATATTTTGTCGACAATTTTAGTCTACTAGAATATGGACGGATTGGGTATATGTTTTTGTTAGTCCATTATGAAATAGTGAGGTAAAATACGAATAATCCTTCATATTAACAAGCGAAACCTATGGCACAATTTGAAAAACACCTAACCAACGATCTGACTGGCGAAATCGTTCTCATTAAGTCGAATGACTATTTTACTTTTCAATCCAAAGTCGAAAAACGAATTGAGATGTGGAACAAGCAAAAAGAAAAATTGCTTGGTCATAGTGGTGCCGAAGAAAAAACGTTGCAAACCCAGAAAGAGATCGAGTCTTACAAAACTATTCTTAATGCCACACTTAGTGTTAACGATAAAATTGATTGGGAATCGCTAAAAGACAGCAGTGTCTTTAAGGCATTGAAACCATCAACTCCTCCGAACAAGGACGACTATCGAGCAATACCAATAGCAGCTGGACTTCTCTCGTTTATTCCATACTTCAAGAGAATTCAAGAACAAAGAGAAGTCGAGGCAAATGCAAAATTTGAACAAGTAATTCAAGCTCATAATAGCAACGAAGAACACCGAAAAGCTGACCACGAAAAAGAACGATTTTCATTTGCGGATGCTCAACAAAAACACAATGAGTCACTCGAGCGTCTACGAACTCAATACGAACAAGGTGCAAAGGAGGGTGTCGAGAGTTACATCAACATGGTTCTTGAGCACTCCCAATACCCAGAATCACTCAACCTATTTTCAGAAGTGACATTCGACCCAAATCAAAAGGTTGTGATTGTCGATGTTGATCTTCCCAGTACCGAAAACGTTCCGTCAATCATTGAATATAAGTATGTTCAATCTCGTCAGGATACAACAGTAAAGGAAATGAAAAAGAAGGAATTTGAAGATTTTTATAATGACGTTCTTTATCAAATTACTCTTAGAACGGTTCATGAAATTCTTGAGTCAGACTACAAAGAGCACATACAACTTGTTGTTTTTAATGGATGGGTTACTGCTACAGATACGGCGACTGGGCAAGAACTTAGAAATTGTATCTTATCGGTTCAAATTGATCGAAAAGTCTTTGTTGAAGTTAAATTGGATAAAGTAAATCCCAGAGACTGCTTTCTAAGTTTTAAGGGGTTGTCAGCTGGTTCGTTAATCAAGTTGGCTCCAGTACGACCGATCATGAAGCTCAATAGAGAAGATGGACGAATAATTGAAGCTGCAAATGTTCTTGATGAGCTAGATCAACATCGCAATTTAGCAACAATGGAATGGCAGGACTTTGAAGTATTGGTTCGGGACATTATTGGAAAAGAATTCTCTCATGAGGGTTGTGAAGTTCAAGTGACTCAAGCATCACGAGATCAGGGAGTTGATGCCATTGCGTTTGACGAGGATCCGATTCGTGGTGGTAAGTACGTGATTCAAGCCAAACGTTATAACAACCTCGTCCCTGTCAGTGCTGTGCGTGATCTCTATGGGACTGTAATGAACGAAGGGGCTGTTAAAGGAATTTTGATTACAACAAGTTACTACGGAAAAGAATCTCTTGAATTTGCTAAGAACAAGCCACTCAAACTCATTAACGGTGAGGAGCTACTTTTCATGTTTAATAAACATGGTTACGACTTCACGATTGAGTTGCGGGAGAAAGGAAAAGCATTATCAAAAAAGAGTTTTTAGATAAAAATGTGAAGGAAACAAAAGAAATATACAATTTAGAATTTCCATCCTATATTTTTGAGCTTAATATCGCCGGTTATATATTTAGGCGAATAGAAAATTACAAGGATCAATTTCTAAAGTTACAACATTTTGTTGACGTCTCAGGAAGCGAATTTCGGATTTTACCTACAACGGGTACACACGCAATTACCGCCACAGTCGAATATGAAAGCGATAGTTTACCGGCACTTGAATGGGGTCACGAAAATCCAACTCAATTAGATGACATTATTTTACTGTTGGATCTATTTACAGGAAGAAGTGTTTTTTACAAAAATTGGGACGAAGACGTGGAACCACCAATACTGAGAGATTCGAGGCTTTCACAATGGGGAGCCCAACTTCGATTATCTTCAAAACGTGATACGGCGTACATAAACATCGATACTCGTGAGTTTGTCGATCAAGACAATTTTCTACAAATGAAATTTCCTGAGCGATCCAATCATCACCCTTGCGACGTTGGTTTTGAAAAAACGATAAATAGTGTACTTGCTTTAGTCTCATCGAACGATTGGCAAACGATCCATCAAAAAGGGTATTTTTTGTTTCTCTACAAAAATGCAGTCAAAAGACAAACAATCGAATATGCTTTTCTAGAACACTGGACAATCTGGGAGCATCTTTTTGCACTTCATAATAATCAATTATCGGAAAAAGAACTCGAAACAACTGATGCAACGGTTAAAATTGCTTTTATCCTTGAAAAGTACTTTCAAATTTCTATATCGGACACTGCACGCAAGGAAGTGATTAGAATTAAAAAAGCACGTCACGCACTTAGCCACTTTGGGAAGATTCCTTCCTCTGTTGAAATAAAAGAAATGGAACTTTTTATTCGTTTAACTGAACAGGTTATAGCAGCTATTCTCGGTCTAACTCCGTCGAATACCTTCAATTCTAGGGAAGGTTTGGATAAATTTTTGAAACAGTCTATTTGAACCTATGGACGATGATTTGTTGCAACAGATCAAGAAAACAAAATGGGAGACCTATCCACTTGATAGGATGCTCCCAAAAGAAACGGTTTTGAATCTTTTTCTTGAAAAGTACAAACAAGCTGATAATAAAGGCTTACTCGCTAAAAACTCACGGACAAACAAACGTCTTCGGGAAGGTTACTGGAGTTTATTTGCGTGTGTTGCTCTTGATATTTTGGAACAATCGAACCATCTTATCTTTTTCCCGAATGACGACAGAAATGACGTAAGTTTTATTTCTACAAACGACTTAGGGGCAATCAGACCAAAAATGAACTTTATGGAATTTGATGTAAAAGAGTACACACAGTTCTCTGCAAAAACAGGATTCGATAGTTTCATTAGAAAGGTCATCAATCCAAATCGCAGTATTTACGGAATCATCATTGGTGTGCATGAAGATATTGGTTTGTTGCATCCGAAATCTTTATTCAGTACAGACGACCATGATCGTGGTGTTTTCCTTATTGCACAAGACGATCCTGATAAACAGGACGAAATGGAAGCACACGTGCTGTTCATCATGGGAACCAATGTGCTTTTTGATCGCACTGTCTCTCTTGCAGAGTCTATTTCATCGAACAAAACCAATACAATTTATCAAGATAAGTTGAGAGGACTTCCCAGATAATACAATAGGTTTTTTGAATGTCATGTAATTATAGTTATGTGACATGGACGCCTTCAAAACAAGCAAAAACGTCCTGTGTACGGTGGGCAATGTCGATCTCATCATCGTAGACAATCAGCATCTCAAGACTCTTGTGGCGACTGAACTTGCAAGCATCTCTCACGTCGAAATTTTGAAGAAGTGTGGTCACGTAAAAATGCCTGAACCCATGTACAGTTCTGTTGATACCGAGGTTTTTAAGTAAGGTTTCAAATTCTCGCTTGATGGTTCGTGTACTCAGACGCTGACCATTCCGATTTCCAAACCCCTGAAACAACATTCCGCTTCTGCGTCTCGTTGCTTTCATGTAGTCCTTGATGGTCTGAACGGTTTCAGGTGAGAGATAGACAATCTCCTTGTCGTCCGCTCCCTTGCTTTGGATCATGGCTGTGTCAGATGCAAAATCGAGGTCTTGCACCGTAAGTCGTACGATCTCAATCTGCCTCAACCCTTGAAACGCAAGCAAACAAAATAACGCCCGAAGGCGCATTGTTCTTTTTGTCTCTGGCATTTGTTTGAGAACCTCGGCGATTTGCTCGATCTCTTCCATGCAGAAGCCTTGCTTCTTGTGTTTCTTGCTCTGGGAGAAAAGTTTTACGTTTGCTGTGATGTCGACAGGGATCAATCCTGTGCGTGTCAGCTCTCGCAGAAAGACTTTCGACGTTGAGAGATACTTATTTTTCGTGGCGACGCTCAGATCCGTTCTGGTCACCAGCAGTCGCTTGAATGACAGATAGCTGTTGTGGTCGAAGCCGTTCTTCTCAAGAAAGTAGAGAAACATCCCGATCCTCGCTTGATAGTCCTTTCGTGTGCCTTCCGACACATCCAAGCCGTCAAAAACTTCCCGTGCCTTGTTTATCAAATTCTCTCGTGTCTGAAGGGTCAAAAATGGCTCTGTGTAGTTGTTCGGTATGTTCATAGATAAGTTTGTGGTTAGCTTCACAAAATATGTTTAACCTCAATCCCTTGAGCGACGAATAGCGGTGCGAGGTCTTGAGAGCGATGACACTTAGCAGGATCTTTCTCACTGCACATAAGACAAAGAATCTCGCCTTGCTTGGCACGATTCGTCAACTCCGCAATCGTTTCACTAAAGTCTACGTTTTCGCCCTTACCACCAAGATTCTTGCCTTTGAATAGATATGTGATACCGACCTTCGCAAGCTCTGCTGAGAGGGCTTTTTGATTGTACTGAGAACAGAAACGACTTTGTGGATGAGTACGGACATCCACTAATACATCAATGTTGTTTTCTTGAAGTCTCTCGATGAACTCGAAAAGCGATCGAGCACTGTGCCCGAAAGTAAATATCACTTGTTTCATATTAAATTTTCAATTTTCTAATTGTAACTATCTATGAGTCCATCGTTGTTCTCGTCGTAGAAACATGAAGGAGTGTAATCATACCAACACCATTGCCACTGAGTTCCTGAACCATAATTTGATGGGTTGGCTGCGTTTGGCAACCCTCTTCTGTATTTCAGCATATCAATAGACATTCCGACCCAAAATTTATTGTCTGCCAATCGTTCACAGTCATACTTTTCCCATTCCGGATGTTGGATACAAATTTGTCCTGCTTTTGAAGCCTCCCATGCCTGCCGTTCAGCTTCTTTTTTCGCTTTCTGTTCGTCGATAGCAGCTTGCTCCCTAGCTACTTGCTCAGCGGCAACCTGTGCACGTTTAGCTAATTCTTCTTCTGTAAACGCTCGCTCGTACACCAGACTTTTATTCTCATATTTGTCGGCATGCTTTGCACGAAAGGAAAATGTGGTCTGCTCATCTTGAAGATAACCGTCATATGAAAACGATCCGTCTGCACTAAGTACGACTGCCGCATTGTTGATCGCAAGTGTCGACGAGGACGGTTTTACGAATCCTGTAATAGTGATTTGAGATGCGGCTATCGGCTCGTTATTTGAAGGGCTTGTGATCGTAAGAACCGGAGCTCTGTTTTGATAAGCAGAGATTCCAAAAAAGATTAGTGTGATAACCGCACAGACTATGGTGGTGATGATTTTTTGTTTTTGGCTCCACGTTTTTCTTGTCCAGATAGCAATGAGAACCACCAATGGTAATGAGATGTACCAGTATAAAATGAGGATCGGAGAAAAGAGAACCAGCGCAACAACACCTAGCTGTTTAAGTGGTGGGGTCGAACGAGAATTTTTCAGTTCAGCTTCTTGCTTTTCTTTTTCTCTATGCGACGTCAGGTCTGACTGGCAATGTTTGCACTTTATTGCCTCTGGCTGAATGTCTTCAACACAAAACGGACATGTTTTCATAGACTTTAGCGTGTTAGTTCATTTTCATATTTTATTGAATCGTTAATGTAACAAAAGCAGCAGAAACTTCTGCACAACTCATCATTCCAACCAAATCATCGGGTAAACTTTGATCGATTCC
>CAYIPP010000021.1:0-9272 GCA_964365355.1 uncultured Gammaproteobacteria bacterium | reverse complement strand
CGTAGCGCAATTCATCACGATCTGTAAGTCCGGACTGGTTCCTGGTGTGCAGGGATTTGGTGGATGCCGCATCAAGGCCGTACAGAATTGGCTTGATACGCTTTCGAGCTACCATGCGATCAAAGGTACGTCGATGAAGGAGATGACGATGGCGGATATTGTGCGACTTTCACATGCAAAGCCGAATTCGGACGTTCAGCGCGAGCTGTTCGGCTGGGTCTCGGGGCATGTGAAGCCTGCACGGGTTCGTCTCAATCAGCAAATCGTCTGTTTGGAAGCACTTTCCCTGGCAACAGATCCGTGTAAGCAGGTGGAATTGATTCGGGAAGGTCGTTTGCCGTACGAGGCAGTGGTGTCTGTGGTGACGTCGCCCTTAATGCCAGTCTGGGAGGCACTGCTCGAGCAGGCTCCGACGTTTAATCTGTTGCGTAACCTTCGGACGTTTGCGCGTCATGGAGTGTTGGCAAATCAGACGAATGTGGATCTGGTAGTAGAGAAGTTGTCTCGTCCGGATGTGCTGGTTCAGGCTCGAATTCTTCCGTTCCAGTGTTACGCCGCGTGGAAGGCCTACTCTGAGATCGAGAATGCTGATCCTCGAATCGTGGCAGTACTGTCCGATGCAATCGAACAGTCGGTGTGCAATCTCCCGTTCTTTGATGGGCGTGTAGTGATCGCACCGGATGTTTCTGGAAGCATGGGATGGACGTATACGAATAAAGAGGGGACGACTTCGGTCGCCGAAATCGCTGGTCTGTTTTCTGCAGGACTTCTCAAGCGTTGTCCGAATGTGCGGGTGTTGCCGTTTCAAGAGCATGTGATCAATATCGCGTTGAATCCTCGCGATTCCGTATTGTCGAATGCGAGGCGTATCGCAGAGCTTGGTGGTGGTGGAACGGCTCTGTGTGCACCAATCGAGCGACTGACACAGGATCATGATAAGGTAGATTTGTTCGTCGGAATTACGGACAATGTCGAGTGGGTTGGTCAGGGATTCTTGTCGGCATGGCGCGTGTATCGAGAGCAGATTGCACCGGAGGCAAAAGCGGTTCTTGTGACGGTTGTGCCTAATACGGATCGTCCTGTGCCGCAGGGCGAGCCGGGTGTCAGTTTCGTTCACGGTTGGTCGGATTCCGTACTTCGCTTCGTCGCGGAGGTCTTCGGGATCTGTCAGAAGTACGACACGATCGAAAGCGAATAATTTTTTCTCAGAATGTAGACGATTCGCGTGTACACTCTGAGTCTTTTTCTCAGCTCATGATAAATTCATGGTTTGAGAAAACACCAGATGATTTTCATGTGGTGAAGTGTTCTTTAGACAAGGAAAATGCTCTTGGCAAAGACAATGCAAAGCGAAAAGTACAGAAAGAGTGATCGTCGTGAGCAGCTTGGTCGACTCAAGGCCGAGTTGTCACGCAAGGTGACCAAGCGTCTCGCGCGTACGTGGCATGTCTTCTTTGCAGACTGCGGTGGCCAAGTGCTTGCCAGTGTGCCGGTAAATCTGCTTCAAGAAGATATCGATGATTGTGCGCTCAAGAGTGCACTCACTGCGATGAATAATCACACCTGGCCGGATGATCCGGATGGTGCGTTTGTTAAAGCAATGAACAATCGTGATCATTTCCGTCAGCCAGTCCATCTTCGTTGTGGGTTGGAAGGATGGCGGGCGATCGGTACCGTTGTTGGCGGTATGGGGGGAGGCTTACTGCTCGATGATGACATGTGGTTTCATCCAGAACTCGTCGAACGCGGACTTGAGTTCATGCAAGAGATCCGCAGTCGTCTGGGTATGGAGCCTCTGGAAGATGCCGAGCTCATCGGTGTTTCCCATATTTAGTGAATGTTCGCTTCACCCGACAAACTTCTGTCGGGCTCTTTTTATTTCCACGCTTTTTTACAAGATGCGTTATACTACTGAAGTATGAAGATGTCTGACACACTACTTATTGTTCCACCAAACGATGCTGAGGCAATTGTGATTTCACAGATCGCACAATTGTTGGGTATTCCAACCTATCTTTCAAAACAAACACATGGGGCGAGTTTGGATAAAGGTCGTGATTATCGTTCTGATATCAAAAAAGACAAGTATAAACGTGTGGTCATTGTAGAAATGCCTGGGCCTAAAACAGAAGCACGATTGCGCAAAATGAACATTGAGTTGGTGATTATCGATCATCATCACTACACCGGTCTTAATCGTGCGCATGATTTTCGTACGGGTCGAATGTTGCCATCTTCGTTGGAGCAGTTTTTAGATCTTTTTAAGATAAGTGAAAAAAAACTGAAAGCATTGGGATTTGATCCGTTATTAGTTCGAGGGATTGGTGTGCTAGATCGAGGGTTTATTTGGGCGTTGCAAGATGAAGGGTTTACAAAATCTGAGATGAAAAAAGTCCTTGCGTACCATGATCAATTATTGGAAAAAATCCATGATCCAAAAACAGAAGCCAAGAAACAGCGTATTGCTCAAGATACGTGGCAGCGACGAAAAAAGTGGAATCACTATTTTATTGTGGAAACGAATGCGGATATCCAACTCCGTCCAAGACTCTCTCGGATTGTTGCTCTCGAACTTGGAAAACCGACGCCGCTTATTATTATTGAACGATCGAGGCATCTCATCTATGTGCAAGAATCTGATCTTGCTATGGAATTGTTTGAAAGATTTGGAGGTTTTACCTTTGGTTCGGATCGAAATTGGGGTTATCGCAATGAAACTGGAAAGCCCAGAGTGACGTTAGCAGGGGTAAAAAAGGTATTGGATGATGGAGGGAAGTAGTTAACCAGGCGAAGTCTGGTCTGCTTTCGCCGGAGAGTTTGAAGAAAAACAGGGAAAGAAATTTCACTGTTTTTTGTTGTTTTTATTGGAATTTTGATGATTTTGTCTGTAGGAGACTGTTGCAAAACTCCTATTCATTCTGTCATTGAGTTTTGCAACGGTTGCTCAAGTTTATCGCCGGTTTCGCTTTTTATCCTGGAATTGTGACGTTAGAAGATGTAATTGAAGAGATTATAGGAAGGGAAATTGAGGATGAAGATGATATTGAATAGCGATTTTCGATGTAATGACAGGAAATAAGACTTCTGATTCCAATGAATTATGACAAAAAAGTTAAATATAATTTGGCTAAATTAAGGTAAAACATGTCTAAAATTGACTTGGTAAGTCTTACAACCCTTGACAAAAGATTCCTTTTGTGCTATTATGTCTTTGTAAGATAAAACAACGAAAGAAAAACAGCACAAAGAACCTTCACAATTCAACTATGTGTCGCCTAGGAAACGACACAACTGATTCAAGATTGAATAATCATTCTTGAATGAGGAAGAGAGCCCGACTCTGGGGTTACAAGAGAACCAGCATTGCTGGAAAAACAGGTTTTGGAATTCTCTCTTCAAAGGATTCTGAAACCTGTTTTTTGTCAGCTTGATAACGAGTACGCAGCGTGTGAGTTTCAACACTCGCTCACTTACTACTCCTTATCAATAGGAAGAGAGGAGTGATTCCTAGCACGTGACAGATTGATCCGCTTACTGAACTCAACCGTTTACAGATCACCCGCCCAGACACGATCCCAGATCGAATGTCCGGTCTCCGGGCCTGTAAAGCAGGTGACTTTGGAAGCTGGTCCATCTCCTTTTGCTCTAAGAGAACAAATTCGCTGAAGAATCTCTTAGATCAAGAGGAGGTGATTGCGAAAGCACACCTGCCAGTGAGAGTCCGGTCCCCCGAGCAACATCGCACGGGAGGCCATCAAGGTTCTATGCGGGATCACAAAACCCGCAAAAGGAGATTCAGATGAATACGACGACGAAGACGATGACCGCCACGTTCGCCCCCGCCGCCATGGTCGACCCGCTGTCGATCCCGTGGCACGTCGCCGATGCCGCCGTCCGACGTGCGAAGGCTGTCGGACGTTCCGCGCCAAAGTTCTACGTCCAGGTTATCGAGGCCTGGAAGCACGAGAACGCGCGGCTCGGCGCCTTGGAGGACGCCAAGCGCGCCGCGGCCAACGCGCCGCGGCCGATGACGGCGGAGGACTTCGTCCCGAAGTCCGTTCGCGGCCGCCGTGCCAACGGCACCGGCCGCAACGTCGGCACTGGCCTATCCAGGCTCAGTCGCCGCGCCAACTAATGGGCGGCTGAACGCAAACTGATCAGAGTCGCACTCTGATCAGTAGACCACTCGAGTCGCACTCGAGACCAGATCCGGGCTCGACGCGCAATGGCGCATCGACAAAAGCCTATCGCTCTTTGAAAACTGTCCCCGCGACGCAACACTCTTGTGTCGCGGGGATCTTCAACTAACGGGTTTTCTGAGGAGAAGAACCGTTTGAGAGGAAAATTTAAAATCGGTACACAGAATCATGTGTCCCCGCAGTGATGAGATAGATCGTTCGATCACTTCCAAATCGAAAAAGTATACGATATTTTCGATCAATCCGAAAACTCCAGTATTCGAGACGTTTTGGTACGAGTTTTTCTGTGTGAAGTGAAGGATGAAAAGGATTCGCAATAAAAATCGCCTCCTGTTTATCCAGCTTTTTTCGGATGGATTGAGGGAGACGACGGTATGCTTCTTGAAACGTATCTGTCGCGATGAGTGTGAACATAATCACATCAGATCACGAAATGATTGAATTTTCTTTGTACGGCCATTTTGAATGTCTTTTTCAGCGTTGTCAAGTTCTTTCAGAAAGGATGGATGATAAAAACCAAGCGCTTCGGCAAGTCGCTCGAGGCGGTTGGCATCGATATCTACCCTGTAGATTTTTGATCCCTTATTCGTAATTTTAATTGGTAGTGAGTCCATAGAAAAAACCATAGCAAATTTTTCCTTATTCCACAACCCATTTTGTAACTTTTCTATCATTGCGAGAAGGCCAACAAAATGGAAGAATTGCTTGAGAGGACGAAGAAGAAGAAAACTTCCTTGTTTGAGAATACATTTGTCAGCCAAGGAAGCGTCACGAGCAAACATTCGTGATGTAAACAAAAATCGACCGCATTCAACGCGCGGTCGTCGGGAGGCATCCCGGCCAACAAAATGGAGGCAAAATGTCGACCAAGATCAATCAGACAACCCTCGCCCAGCTCGCCGACGTCGACCTTGTGGTCGCTGTTGGTTCTGTTGACGGTGTCCTCACGACCGCGGCGCTGTTGCGGGCGATCGTGGCCGACGAGAAGGTGGAGATCGTCTTCACCCAAGCGTTCACTGTGGACAAGCTCCCGGTGGCGTCCTGGGCTGGCCGACACACCGTCTTTATCGACCTCGCCGTTAACAACCGTTCACCGGAGATGACCTGCACGTTCGTGCAGGCGTTCATGGACGGTGGCAACAAGCTCGTCGCTGTCATCGACGAGCACAACCGTGAGGACTGGCGGGTGGTCCTCGGTAACTTCGATGGGCTCGTGATCGAGCCACAATCGCAGAACGCCGGGGACGACGCCCCGAAGTCCTCCGGCGAGCTCTTCCGGTGTGCCCTCGCGGCGGCCGAGGTGGATGTGGATAGACACACCCTCGAGCTGCTCGTGGCGGCCGACGCGGGTGACCGCATGGACTTCTCCAGCCACTTCGGTGGCCTGGTGAATAAGTCGGTCAAGTCCGCAATCGCGGACGACTCGCGTCGGGTCTACTTGGCCCGTCACTTCGCGAAGAACCACCAGCCCGACGAGACCATTGCGGGATGGATGCGCGAATACGAGGAGATCCTCAAGAACCACGAGGAGATCCTCAAGGCGGCCATCGACCTCGGTGACGGGTTCGTGCGGGTCACGACCACCGGCAGGAAGGTCGACGTGACCACGTTGATGGCCCAGCTCTACAAGCAGGGTCGGATCGTGGTCGTGCAAGGCGTTGCGTTCGTCCCGTCCGAGAAGCGAGCCTTCGAGCTCGTGTCGCTCGGTACGGGAGACAAGGCGCTCGACCTGCTCGCGATCGTTCGCGCGGCCGGTGTGAACGCGCTCGGCGGCTTCGCCCAGAAGGCGAACGTCGCGCTCGCGGACGAGAAGGTGGCGATCGCGGCGATTCGCAAAGCGCTCGCCAGATAGGCATGACTTCGCAGAAGTTCGATGTGACCCTTCCGGTCGACATCGAACTTCTGCGAAACTTCTTCGGGTTCGACGCAAGGCGCGTCGGACAAAGCCAATCGTTCTTTGAAAACTTATCCCCGCGACGCAACACTCTTGTGTCGCGGGGATCTTCAACTAACGGGTTTTCTCAAGAGAAGAACCGTTTGAGAGGATGTGCCATGAGATTTTCTTGTGGCACACGGACAATTTGGATACGCGATCACCAAAGGCTCTCGGGAGCGAGATGTCCGTACGGTGATCGTGAGGAGGAACATGGACAACACGTCCAAGAAAGAGCCGAGCGTCATCAAAAGACTGCTCGCGCTCATGAAGGACACGCGGTTGTTCCCTCCGGGACATGACATCTGTCTGCGTTGCGCTGAGGACCTTGGCGACAAGGATCCGGCAACGGGGCAGAGTCCGTCTCGGAATGGGCACATCTGCAACCGCCGTAAGAGCTAGGCTCTGGCGGCGGCGTCCTTTTACTGAACCGGCAGTAACCGGGAGCTTCTCGAAAGAGAAGTGGATCGATCGCGGTGCACACTCGCCGGGTCGTGGGTCAGCAGGACCTAAAGCGGAGCGTTGAGAAATTAACGCCACATTGCAAGAAGCAGCGAGTTGAGGGTGAAGATCCTTGCTGCGCAATGCTTGTGATGTGATCAGGCAGTTCCCTGCCTGAGAGACCGCACTGCAAATCGGGTTGTGGCATCCCGAAACATGTCACAAAAATACTTCTAGCCCCATACTCAGACAGACTGTATGTTATGGGGCTTTTGTTTTTTTGAAATCTTATGAGATGAGATTAATATGTGCGTGTTGAGCGAGTTGCCGAATGCATGATTCGAGACGATCAGTTTTTGCACGCAAGGCCATGACCTCAGCTTAAAGTTTTTGATGCATCACGATTAAGCTATCAATATGAGAGATAATTTCTGTTTTAAATTCAGTTAATTTCGCATACAATTCATCATGACTTACCATGTGATCTTTGAGAAAGTCGACAATTTCACGTGTTTCACGAGATTCAGTTCGCAGTTCCTTCACATCCGCTCTCGTTTCAGTCATCTCTGTTCGCAGTTCCTTCACGTCAGCTAGGGTTTTTTGTAACTGAACATTCATTTCGGTGACTTCAGTTCGCAGTTCCTTCACGTCAGCTCGTGTTTCAGTCATCTCTGTTCTAAGTTCTCTCACATCCGAACGTATGTCTTGGATGGCAACGGTATTTGCCTCAACGGATTCGAGAATTTTGTGTAGTAGTTGATTTTGATCCATACGTTGAAAGAATAGCAGTTTTTTGGAGTGACAACAATGGATAATTTGGCAACAGGTCTCATTTTTGTTTACAATACAGACATCAATTGGATAATGATTTTTTGTGTATGCGACCATTCATGATTGGACTTTCAGGAATTTCAGGTGCTGGAAAATCAACCATTGTCGATCATCTTGAAGCGCAAGGGGGTGTCAAACGTTTTCGTTTTGATGCTTTTTATAAATCAGCTCAGGATTGTCCTAAATTGCAAGACGGCCGACCACACTGGGATCTTCCGGAAAGTTTGTATCTTGAGGAAGTGTTGGATTCATTAGTACTTCTTCAACAAGGCAACGATATTTTTATTCCGGAATACAATCGTCGTACCTGCGATCGGACAGGAAAGGTATTCTTTAAAAATGCTCCGGTGATTTTTGTGGAAGGTCTTCAGTTGTTTAGTGATGAGCGTATTCGTGCGCTTTTTGATTTGCGGTTGTGGTTGGATGTGGATGAACATGAAGCGCTGCGTCGGCGTTTGATACGACAACCGGATTATGATGTTGACTATCACTGGACTATTGCTGTGCCTGCGCATCAAGAACACGTACTTCCACTGCGTGCATTTGCTCATGTGTTTCTTGATGGGATGCAATCGATTCGAGAAGTCACCACACAGACAGATCAAGCGATTTTGAAATGTTTAGCACTGTAATCGATGGTTGTAGAGCATCGGATTTTTGTTCGCATACAATTGTTTGATACACTACAGAAGTATGTTTCACACAACGTATGATCGAAAAATAACCGAAACGCATTTGTTTGATGCGCTCATGATTCGTCTAGAAGCCGATCGCGAATTGTTTGATCGTGCAGAGGCGATGTTGCATGCCGTTTCAATCGTTGAACCGCTTGTGGCTCAGTCATTGCAAACCCCGCAAGATGTTCGATATCACGCAGAAGGTCCATTTGTGCGAGATCATCTTCGACTCATGCTCATGAGTTTGTATGCTATGGAAGAAGGGAAGCTCCATTTGTGCGAGATTGAAGAATTAGCTCGTTTAAAAGGGTACGAACACGAAGTGGAAGAACTTGAGCAGACATTTCGCGAGCATGTTTCTTGGTTTGAAACATTTATTTTGGTTCATGATGTGGCGAAGTGGAGCACAATTGTATTTCGCTCGCCAAAAGGTTCACGAGGAGATCGTTTGGGATTGAATAGGGAACTAACCTACCAGCCTGATGAAGATATGGCCATACGTGTGGAGGCAAGAAAAACCTATTTGGAAACCTACAATGCATTTGCAAAAACGCATGTGAAGGAAACTTCCCGAGAAATTCAGTCATTATTTTACCAAACATACGAGATTGATGTGAAATATCCGCATCACGATCGCATGACGTACACGCCGGTTTTTGACCAACTACTCCATCGGTTTGCTGTCGCTCATGAACTCACAGATATTCATACATCCATGCTGGAAGATATTGTGGGTCGACATTTGGATTTTGCACGATTTAAAAAAGCAGATGGAGCATACATGAAACCATTTTTGCATCTTGCACGTGTACACGGATATGATGCAGATGACTTTGTGGATTTTATTCAAGGAGCTATTTTTCTTGATTTTGTCTGTGGGTCAATGCGTTTGTCTGCTCATGGTTCTTGGCATGAAATTGAGATGTTGGTACATGCATTGCGTGCAGAGCATGAAGCAGATCCAAATCGTCGTGGACTCAAACTGGCAGACTATGAGCAACAAGAACATCGACGTTCATTACGTTTGTTTCAAGAAGTTGGATTAGACGGATTATCATTGATGGAACTTTTGCACATGGAACCAGGTCCGGAATTCGGAAGAATGTTGCGTCGGATACAATCAACGATTTTAGGACAAACACAGATGCCTGAGATGGATAAAAACATTCAGGAAGAAATTCAAAGACGAGC
>CAYIPP010000020.1:0-9559 GCA_964365355.1 uncultured Gammaproteobacteria bacterium | reverse complement strand
TGAACGAAATTTCATGACATCTTCAAAAGAGAGATCTGTCAAAAGTCCAACCGAACTTGCTCCCACTTGATTCAACAACACAAGAGCTAATACTGTATGATGACACTTTCGACACCGCACATGTACTAATTTTGTTTCTCCATCCTCCCCCAGTATGTTCGCTTCCGTTGGGTGATAACGTGTCTCACACACCGGACAATACGAAACAAGGCGAATACTGTCGTTCCATCGTTGTGAAAATTGTGAAGCGCTCATATTCTTCATACTAACATACTCAATCATGAATCACTACTATTGCGTGAATGAATGACGATTCCTTGAATGACACCAGAAAAAGCCAAAAATACCATCAAAGAACTTCCACCATAGCTCACAAACGGCAATCCAATACCTGTCACAGGAAACACTCCCAAATTCATCCCAATATTCACGAAAAGTTGCAAACATATTGTCGAAGCGATTCCTACAAGCAAAAATGCAGTGAATCCATCGCGGGCACGACGAATACTGACAATAATTCGAGAAAAAAACAAGACAAATGCCCCAAGCAAAATCAACACACCAAAAAAACCCAACTCTTCTGCAATCACGGCAAAAATAAAATCCGTATGACTTTCCGGAAGAAATTTCAATTGGCTTTGAGACCCAAATCCCAAACCTCGCCCAAACCAGCCGCCTGCACCAATCGCAATCATTGCCTGATTTACATTATATCCCTCTCCAAGCAAATCAACCTGTGGATGTAAAAATGCCAAAATACGAGAACGCTGATAATCCACAAAGAAAAATACCCACGACAAATAAAAAGCAAACGAAGCCAATCCTATCAAGGGAACAAAAAACCTCGCTCGCATTCCTGCCATAAGTGCAACACATCCCCAAATACCGAGAAGAACAAATGCCGAACCCAAATCCGGCTGCAAAAGTGTGAAGACAATGGGTAGAGCGGCGACACACAAACTTTCCCACAATTCGCGAAAACCAAAAACACTCCTAGCCCGCTGACTAACATAGGTGGCCAATGCAACCACAAGAGCAAATTTCATAAACTCAACAGGCTGAAAACTGACCCACTGGGTCACAAACCATCCACGAGATCCACGCACCGAGGTTCCAAAGAACAACACACTGAGCAACAACAGCAAACCTGAACTGTATAAAACCACTGTGTAATTTCTTAACAAACGGTAGTTGGAAGTCGCAAGAAAAAACGCAAATACAATTGCCATAACCATGGCAATGAATTGTTTTTTTACATTGAACAAATCTGTTCCACGAGAAAGATCGACAGAATAAATCGCCGCCAACCCAAATAACATCAAGATAAATAAACTCAACACAACCAACCAATCTGCATTTCGTAATTTTGCAATGCGAAAATGTAGAGATCGCCAAATGCCATTCATACGAACTTTTAATTTGACTGATTGATCGTTCGTGTGTCAAGCGAAGATTCACTGACGGGCTTGAGATACACATGCACATCAAACAACTCAATATCCGGAAGCACTTCAACGGAAGTAACCGATGGCAACACACCAAACCAATTCAATACAATTTCTGTCTCTTCTCCTGCCAACAGACTGGTAACCGTCGCACGATTCACTCCAACAACAGATGATCCCTTCTTTAACAAAACATAAAATTCCGGATCTGCATAAGAAAAGGCCGTAGTATTTTTGACGGTAAACGTTGTGCGACCAACGAGATCGCCACTCAAAGAAGTTTCCTGTGTAAAGACTGGATTGATGATAGAAATATTCAGCCGATCTTGCTGCCATGTTTCATACTCTACAATCTGATGATGATCAATGCGATGCCAAAAAATATTTGTCAGTTCGATTTGTGCTTGCGTAACCGGAGTTGAAGAATTGACAGCAAGAGCAACAAGCGGTTTTTGCTGACCTGGAAGCAAAAAGCCTTTCGTCACAACTGTCGTTCCGGATGAATACAAAAACTGATAATCAAATTCAACCCACCAATCTGCATTTGGATTTGTTACTTCTGTATAAAAATCGTATCTTCCTGTTCCAAGCGGAAATACACGAATGGTACTCATCAGCACATCCTCTGCACGATGCGACACCGTATAGGCATGAAGATCTTGCTGCCCCAAAACCGCAAGTTTGGCAACCTCCAATTGTTCGTCACTCGCACGAAACAGAAAAGAACTCAGAAAAGTCCAGAGGACAAAACTCCACAAAACAACATCGAAGGCAATACATATCCCGTAGACAATTCTACGCAACAACACTCGATGTTCAACCCACCACAAAGAGACGCGATAGAATCGCTTAAACTCCTTCTCTTCTTCAAGCAAGATATGCTCTTCCTCCATATTGGTTCAGTATAGCATGGTGCATCTCTTCCACGAAGCAAAAAACTGTGTTAACCTGATCCCAGATTTTATGCCTAAAGCAAAAGAAAACACCAAAGGAACCGAAAGCTACGGAGCCAAGGAAATTACCGTACTTGAAGGACTAGATCCGGTACGTAAGCGACCGGGAATGTACATCGGATCAACAGGTTCGGCCGGATTACACCATTTAATCTGGGAAGTCATGGATAACTCGTTTGACGAAGCCATGGCCGGATATGGAGATACGATTACCTTGCGTCTTCTCCCAGACAACAGGATTAGCGTTGAAGATCATGGTCGTGGAATTCCCGTTGACCAACATCCTCAATTCAAAGTTTCTGCATTGGAACTTGTGATGACCAAACTTCACGCAGGAGGAAAATTTGGAGGCGGCGGATACAAAATTTCTGGAGGTTTACATGGAGTCGGAGTCTCTGTTGTCAATGCCCTTTCCATCTATGTGCGTGCAGAAGTAAAACGAGACGGAAAATTGTGGGAACAACACTACTCTTGTGGAAAACCAAAAGGACCTGTCAAAGCCATTGGCAAAGCCACAGGTACGGGAACCACAATCATCTTTCAACCTGATGCAAGTATTTTTGAAACAACAGAATTCAGCGTTCCAACGATTATCGATCACTTGCGTCAACAAGCGTATCTCACAAAAGGCATCACACTCATTATTTCTGACGAACGCACTGACAAAAAGGATGTGTATGGTTTCTATTTCGAAGGTGGAGTTGCCTCGTATGTTCAACACATCAATCGAGGAAAAGAACCCAAACATGAAAACGTCTTTTATGTCAACAACCATGACGAAAATTCAGACATGGATATTGAAGTTGCGATGCAATATACAAATGAATACTACGAATCAGTCCATTGTTTTGCCAATAACATTACAAATCCAGAAGGTGGTTCTCACTTGGTCGGATTCCGTTCAGCATTGACACGTGAACTCAACAACTACGCTCGAACAAAAAATATCCTCAAAGAAAAAGACCAAAATCTCACGGGTGAAGATGTGCGCGAAGGTATGACTGCTGTTATTAGTGTCAAAATTAAAGATCCACAGTTTGAAGGACAGACAAAAGCAAAATTAGGAAATCCAGAAGCCCGTACAGCTGTTGAATCAATTTTTGGTGAAGCGCTCAAGATCTACTTGGAAGAACACCCACGTGACGCAGAAGCCATTATTGGAAAGTGTTTACTTGCCGCACAAGCACGACGCGCTGCTCGAGCCGCTCGTGACACAGTGTTGCGCAAAGGAGCGCTTGAGGGATTAACACTCCCTGGGAAACTTGCTGATTGTTCTTCGAAAGATCCATCTGCATCAGAATTGTTTATTGTTGAGGGAGATTCGGCTGGTGGTTCTGCAAAACAGGGACGCGATCGTGAACATCAAGCCATCCTTCCGTTAAAAGGAAAAATCCTGAACGTCGAGCGAGCCCGTTTGGATAAAATGCTTGCCAACAATGAAATCAAATCGTTAGTGATTGCACTTGGAACAAACATCGGAGAACAATTCACCATTGAAGATCTTCGGTACCATCGTTTGATCATTATGACAGACGCGGATGTAGATGGTGCGCATATTCGAACATTATTACTCACACTTTTCTATCGATACTTCCCCGATCTTGTACATCAAGGCTATATTTACATTGCACAACCACCACTGTATCGACTCAATATTGGAAAAAACTTTCGCTATGCCTATTCTGAAGAAGACAAGACAAACAGAATCGAAGAATTACTTAAAGGCAAACCAAGTAAAGACGACGAGCCTGAATCAGCGCCTGCGCAAGAAGTTGAATCTGAAACAGAAGAAGTGGAAGTCAAAGGTGTGCGAGTCAATATTCAACGGTATAAAGGTTTGGGAGAAATGAATCCGGAACAACTCTGGGACACAACACTTAACCCACAAACACGTGTGATCAAACAAGTCACGATCGAGGATGCAGAGCGCGCAGATGAAACCTTCGACATTCTCATGGGGGCTGACGTCGCACCTCGCAAACGGTTTATCCAAACACATGCAAAATCCGTCACAAATTTAGACATTTAATCCCAAAAAGGAATAGGAACATCCTATTCCTTTTTGCGTTTCGAGTACCTTGCCAATAATGCACAACAGGTGTATCTTCTCTGCAGATGGCCCGAAAGGGCTTTTTAAAAAACTCAAAATTATGGAAAGCAAAACAAAAAAGGCCGATATACTCTTGTGGATCATCAATTACTTGCGCGAGTCAAAATCCGAATTGCATAAAGTCACCTGGCCGACAAAAAAAGAAGTGACAACCTACACCATGGTGGTTGTCGTTCTCTGTGTGGTCATCGCAGGGTTTTTTGGAGGCTTTGACTTGGTTCTCACACGTGGTTTAGAAAAACTCATTGATCTTACTTCTTAATTCATTACGTTCTTTATTGTATGGCAAAACAAACCGCGAATTTAGGTCGACGATGGTATGCGATTCACACCTACTCCGGGTATGAGGAAAACGTCGCAGAAAATTTGGCCCAGCGCATCGAAACGATGGACATGGAAGAAAAAATCTTCCATGTCCTGGTTCCAAAAGAGAAAAAAATCAAAATTAAAAATGGAAAGAGAAAAACAACGGAAGAAAAAATCTTTCCTGGATATGTACTGGTTGAAATGATTGTCACCGATGATTCATGGTACGTAGTTCGAAACACACCAAACGTTACTGGTTTTATTGGCACAGGCACGATTCCAACACCGATTGCAAAAGAAGAAATCGAATCTCTCCAGAAACGTATGGGAATTCAGGAACCAGAATTTACACTGGATGTTGAAAAAGGTTCTCCTGTCACCATTACCGATGGGCCATTTAAAGGACAGGAAGGGAAAGTCTCTCAAATCGATGAGGAGCGAGGAAAAATCCAGGTGCTCGTTTCTTTGTTCGGACGTGAAACTCCTGTAGAACTTGATTTCTTGCAAGTCAAAAAGATTTAAGGTAGGATCTGCCCCGTTATCAATAGCCTGGTCGCTTTCGTGAAATACGAAGGAATCCAGTTAAAAACTCAATGCTATGGCAAAAAAACTCAAGACGCAAATTAAGTTACAAATCCAAGGAGGCGCAGCAACCCCTGCCCCACCTGTTGGTCCAGCTCTTGGACAACACGGATTGCCTATTGGGGATTTTGTCACACAATTCAACTCAGCCACACAAGATCGTCGCGGAGAAATTGTGCCAATCATTATCAATGTCTACGAAGATCGAACATTCGACTTCGTCATGAAAACCGCACCCGCTTCTGACATGATCAAAAAAGCGGCTGGTATTAAAAAGGGTTCAGGTAAACCATTAACAGAGAAAGTCGGCTCAATGACCAAAGCCCAACTCCGTGAAATTGCAGAAAAGAAACTTCCAGACCTCAATACGAATGACGTTGAACAAGCCATGAAAATGGTAAGTGGAACGGCACGACAGATGGGAGTTGAAATAACCTAACATCAAGATATCTCTTACTGTGGGAGCCGTACAGAGGAAACAACGGCGCTCGCACCACAACTATTCTATGTCCAGTAAACGATTCGAGGAGGCAAAAAAACTCGTTGATAAAACAAAAACCTATTCCATCACTGAAGCCCTTGTTCTTGTCAAAAAAACTGCAACGGCAACCTATGACGAAGCAGTAGAGCTTCACATCCATTTGGGAATTAACGCCACAAAATCTGATCAACAAGTTCGTGGAACTATTGCTCTTCCTCATGGTGTTGGAAAATCAAAGCGCGTTGCTGCTTTCGTAGAAGCTTCAAAAGAAGATGAGGCAAGGCAAGCTGGAGCCGATAGCGTCGGTGGTGAAGAATTGATTGAAAAAATTGCACAAAAAGGCCAAGTTGATTTCGATGTTGCGGTTGCAACTCCAGCCATGATGCCCAAGTTGGCAAAGTTGGCAAAACTTCTTGGACCTCGCGGACTCATGCCAAACCCAAAAACCGACACTGTTGGTCCAAACGTCAGCAAAATGGTGATGGAACAAAAAGCTGGAAAACAAAGTTTCAAAAATGACAACACAGGAAATATTCACCAAATCTTTGGTCGTACCTCATTTACAGAAGAACAACTCAAGGAAAACCTCACAGCGCTTTTGGATACGATTAAACGCTTAAAACCGGCAGCAGCCAAAGGTGTGTATCTCAAAAGTACCACCATTTCTTCTACCATTGGACCTGGAATCAAGATTGAAACACAGTAAGAAAAGCGCGGCTATATAGCCGCGCTTTTCTTATTCAAAAAATCCCTCTATTCTGTTACTCAGAAACTCCTAGCTATATGCTCTTCTATGTCTGTACTCACACGAAAAGATATTCTCTTATCCGTTGCAACCGGCGATATTCGATTTACTCCTGATATTGATGCGTTTCAACTTCAACCTCATGCCGTTGATTTACGCTTAGGGTATACATTTCTCATTCCTCGCAACTGGATGGTGGATGAAAAAGGACGTCACGCCATAAAAGTTGCCATTGATGATAAAGAAACTCACAAAGAACAATTTGATGAAATTCAACTTCAACCGGGACAATATTTTGATTTACTCCCAAATGAATTTGTCATCGCAACCTCTCTGGAGCGCATTGAAATCCATGCGATGAATCTGATGGCAATCTTGTTTCCACGCACATCAACCAATCGCAGAGGTATTGATTTATCGCTCTCTGGCATTATCGATACAGGCTATAATGGCCATTTGATTTTCCCGATGAAAAACGAAGCCGGAAATCAAGTGGTGCGTGTGTATCCTGGAGAGCGAGTCTGCCAAGTCATTTTTCAAACACTGACTCAGTCTCTTACTCCACAAGAAGCTGATCAGCACGGAATAAGCGCAGCCAAATACTCAAATGCTGATTCCCAAAATTTTCAACTTGATAAAGATGAAGAACGTCAATTACTCGTCAAAGGACGTTTAGATGAATTGAAACAACAATTTCGCATCACAACAACCAGAACACCCTGACGTTACACCGAGTTATAATTGTTTTAAGACGTTTCGCCATTGTTGAGAGGCTTCTTCCAACGTATCGTAAACGATATGATACACCACGTTTGGATTTCCAAGAGCAACAGTTGAAACAAGAGAACCTTTTTTTGAAATCAGAACAATCGGTTTATCAAACATCTTTGCCAGAATCAATTCCCCACCAATTCCAAGAGATGGCAAAGAGACATCTGCCAATAACACGTCACTTTCTTTCACACGATCTTCAATCCATTGATAAACGTTTTGTGTTTGACGTTCCTGGTGTGCGTTTTCATTTTCTGCATTGTCTCCAAAAGAACTCACAACTTCACACCCAAATTCACGACAGACATTCCCAACTAATTCGTGTGTTGTTTTATCCTGTTCTACATCCGAATTATGTCTATACGCCCCGGCAACATAGACACGTCGAACTGTTGATTGAAGTGTTCGTGCATAGACACGATCTCGATCAAATTCCACATGTGCGTTTTCAAGCAAGTACACATCTCGAATACCACGTTGTATCATCACATCCCAACAGGGCTGACAACACCACCAATGACCATACACATACACGTCGCACACGGCTGGATCAATTCCTTGTTCTTTAGCAACCTGCATCAACATCGCTTCGGCATGCCCTGGCGAATCATGCAGATCACACAAGTCATAACCGGTTCCACTGGGACACTCTTGAACAATACGTGGACACACATGTCTGTGTTGACTTCCTTGATTAAACCCATTACCAGCTCTTGCCAAAACCCGTCCGTCTGTTACCAACACAGCACCCACCGGAAACAACCGATCCCCCGCCTGCTCTTCATACGCAGATTTCGCCTCTTTCATGTAAGCATCTTGTGCACTCACAAAATGAAACGAGCGATCTGGTGGCATATATGGATACAAAATTTCAGACATAGATATTCCACCAATAAGGTAAATACGATATACTGTGTAAGTATGAATAATCTTCCACCAGATGTCGAGCAATCTTTTACACACCTTGGGCAACGCCTTGCCCTTCTGCTTGCCAACGCCAACCTTCCTGACGATGTCAAAGCTGCCTGGGCATCGCTTATTCCAGAGATGTCTTTGGAACAACTGGATCGTCTTGCGGCTATTCTTGCCGATTCGTTGACGAATGCCTCAGAAAATGAATTCAAAGAATTTGTTTTAGCAATCGAGCAAGCCAAAACAACACAAGCACAACAACTCAAACTGGCAGAAAAAAAAGCGCTCAAAGAACTTGAGGATATTGAAGCGATGTTGAATGACCAGTCGTAAGTATGTCGCTAGATCAACTTGTTCCGATATTACAACAAAGCCTGCTCGATCAAGAAACAAAACTTTTTGTCATTGATCTGATTAGCATGAGCGATGATCCGCGTTTCATTGAGGATGTGATGACGCTACTTTTAGAATGGAAAAAATCCGACACAGAAGCCGTCTCTGTACTGCACGAAGGACTATTCAAGTTAGCTACAGAATTTAACGCTCGACAAGAACAGTTAGACATGTCACAGCAACGAATTGCTTTATCTGTAGCAGACGTTATTGCACGTGAAGAAAAAATTCAAAAAATTCGTGATCATCTCATGACTATATGAACGAACAAGCTCCAACAACCACACCCGGAACTGAACCCAAGCAAGCGGCTGCCAATCCCCCGACAATAGAAAAAACATCTGCATCTGATCCTGGCGCAGGAATCAGTACGACTGAAACAGCTGCTGTTTCTACTGAAACCCAATCCGCAACAGAAAAAACTTTAAATCCAGAAAACATACCTGAAACAGAAGGTTCTCCAGAAACTCCAGACAATGAAGCAGATCTGACACCGGTTGGTAAACTCAAATCCATTGCTGATCGATTCCGCTCCACAGCAGATGCGTTTATTCGCAAATACATCAAGGGCGAGGTCGAGCCGGAACCCGTTCCATTAACGAAAACCGAAGTGGCAAAAACCGCCGGTATCAAACTGATCGGTGCAGCCTTTAGTTTGGGTGGAATTAAATCATTAGCTGATGTTCCAATTTGGCTCTTGCAAAAATACAAATTTACAAAAGATGAACGCGAGCGTATCAAACAAGCGATTGATTCAGCTTCTCCTGTTCGAGAACGTGCAACACTTGTTCTGGATTCGGGTGAAATGAGTCTGGGATGGGAAATTGTCGAAGACTTTGGTGACGGAACCATTCGTGTTGC
>CAYIPP010000019.1:0-9964 GCA_964365355.1 uncultured Gammaproteobacteria bacterium | reverse complement strand
CGCAAAGCCATGGGAAAAAAAATTCCCGAAGAAATGGCTTTACAAAAGATCAAACTCCTTGAAGGATTCGTGAAAAAAGGATTGTCTGATAAAAAAGCACGCGAGCTTTGGAAACTGATCGAACCCTTTGCTGCGTATGGGTTTAATAAAGCCCACGCGGCCAGTTATGGAATGGTGGCGTATGAAACGGCATTCATGAAAGCCAATTATCCGGCAGAATACATGACAGCGCTCATGACGGCCGAATCGGGTGATTTGGAAAAAATCGCTGAAGCCGTGTACGAATGTGAGCGTTTGGGAATTGATGTACTCCCTCCGGATATTAATGAATCCTTACGGGATTTTACGTATATCCATGATCAACAAATTCGTTTTGGATTGTTGGTGGTTAAAAATCTCGGAATGGAAGTTGTAGATACAATCATTCGAGAACGAAAAGAGCATGGTCAATTTAAGGATCTTGTGGATTTTGCCGGACGTGTTTCTCATCATGCCTTTCATAAGAAATCGCTTGAGGCATTGATCAAAGCCGGAGCGCTTGATCGATTTGGTGAACGCAAACAGTTATTGGAAAATGTGGATCGTATTTTGATGTACAACAAACACGCTCAACAGGAAAAAACGACCAATCAACAAAGTCTTTTTGCGGTTGCGCCAACAGTGATGACAACACACATTTCACTGCGAACCGTTGCACCGGCTCCGATGAAAGATCTATTGGCTTGGGAAAAAGAACTGTTGGGGTTGTATGTGTCCGCACATCCCTATGATCAAGCGCGTGAAAAATTGAATCCGTTTTTGACGTCCTTGCAACATCTCAAAACTCAACAAGACGGAACATTTATTAAAACAGGTGGCATTATTGCCAGTGTAAAGGAAATCATCACACGAAAAGGTGATGCGATGGCGTTTGTGGTATTAGAAGATGCCATTGGTCGAGCGGAAGTTGTGGTGTTTCCGGAAGTGTACGCACGATCAAAAGCAGTCCTTCAAGAAGATCGTCTTGTGCTTGTTTCAGCGAAGATTCACTATCGAGATGGGGAAGCGGGTGTTCTGGCAAGTAGTTTCATTGAATTTCAAGATGAAGAAGTGGATGAGATCGCTCGTATGTTACAAACGGGTCAATGGGTGACAGGAGTAAGCAGAGAACAACAACCTGCTCAAATCAAAAAAGAAGAACCTGCTATTCACCTGTTGCATCGTGGTGCGCTCTCGATCGCCCTCAAGGGAAAACCCACACAAGAACTGGTGGAACAACTGCGAAACATCTTACAGTCGGCTCCTGGTTCGAAACCTGTGTGTTTATTGGTTGATTCCGGTGGAAGTATTCGTCAAATCGAAACGGATTATTCTGTAACGATTTCAGATGCGCTCGTTGATGAAGTGGCATCACTGGTTGGGAGGCAAAACGTGAAGGTGGTATAATATGTTTAGCTCCAGGAGGAACTATGACCACAAAAAAAATTGTCAAAACAAAACGTATTCCGGTCAATCAAAAATCTTCACGAACGGAATCCGTTTCCAACACGATTCCCTTGTTGTTGTATCGACGTATTGCCCTGTTGTTTGTCGTTCTGGTCGCATCCGCATTAGGTGTGGTGTTGTATTTGGCGACGATGCAGGCGGTGATTCGTGTCACCACGGTTCCAAAAGATGTTGTTGCAGATTTTATTGTACAAACCGTTGATGTTGCCGTAGTAGATGGAGAAATTCAAGGAGAAATTTATTCTGGAACGCTTGGAAAAAAACAAACCGTTATTCCAACAGGAGACACAAAAAAAGCTCTTGATGGGGAAGCGATGGGAGTCGTGACAATCACGAACGATTTGTCCACTCCACAACCGCTTGTGGCCACAACACGATTGCTTACACCTGAAGGGATATTGTTTCGACTTCGTCATGGAGTGACTGTGCCAGCACACGCAACAGTGGATGCAGAAGTGTATGCAGATAAAAAGGGTAGTTCAGGAGACATTGGTCCATCCACCTTCACTATTCCCGGTTTGACTCAAGCAAAGCAAACACTCGTGACAGCTTCTTCCACTACGGCCATGTCTGGTGGTGTGACGTCTATTGTCGTCTTATCCCAAGAAGAAATCGATCAAGCCGTCCAAGCGCTTCAACACGAGTTAGTAGAGGATTCAAAAGAAGAGTTGCGTCAACAACGTACACACAACTATCAAGGTGAAGCCTTCTTTAGCGAAACACAGGAAAAGGTTGTAGATGCACATGCGGGAGATGAGGTCGGTTCTTTTGTTATTGAACTGAGCGTAACTGTTTCGGGAGTTTTTTATGATGACGAAGCCTTGAAAAAAATGACGTTGCGAAAACTCCAAGAGGGACTTGGGCAAGGACAGGAATTTATCAATTATGGTGATGATAATCGAGACGTGAGTGTTGAACAAATCAGTCCTGAATCAGACACAGCAAGTATTCATGTGCGTCAAGTGGGTCATGCAATAAGTTCTCGCACAAGTCAGGCTCTGAGTGTTGGGCGCTTTGTTGGGATGTACGAAGACGATGTGCGCACGCTTCTGATCAAAGAAGGTGTTGCCACAGATGTGGATGTACAATTTTTTCCATTTTGGGTTCGGACGGTTCCACGTTTGAAGGATCATATTTATTTGGAAATTCATTAACCTCAACGTCCTTGACGATTAGAGAACAAACGACGTATCCTTGAAATGATGCAATGACGAGCTTACCAACCTCTGAGTGTCCCGACTCCGGATGGAGTAAAATGAAGAGATCGTGTTGGAGAGACAACCGCACGATAATTCGGGTGGAACCGTCCGGTCGTCTGACTGGATCCCGAAACTTCACGTTTTCGTGGAGTTTTTTGTTCATAATATTTTTCTATGTCACAAGATACATTGCATGCCATGCGACACACCGCAGCGCATGTCTTGGCAGCAGCGGTGGAACGTCTCTATCCAGGGGTAAAATTTGGAGTTGGACCGGTGATCGAAAATGGATTCTTTTACGATATGTTATTTCCACAAACCATTTCCGATGAGGCTTTGGAAAAGATCGAACAAGAAATGCACAAGATTATTTCAGAAAAACATCAGATGGTTCGTGAAGAACTTTCCATCGATAAGGCGATTGAGTTTTTTCATACACGTGGTCAAGATTTCAAAGTGGAACTATTGAACGATCTGAAACAGAAGGGGACGACAAACGTGAATCAAGAAGAGTTGCAAGATATGGATGTTGAACATCCTGACACGGCATCGATTTACAAAACAGGCGAGTTTATTGATTTGTGTCGAGGGCCTCATCTTTCCAATGTTTCTGAGATCGGTGCATTTTCGTTGTCAAAACTTGCGGGTGCTTACTGGCGAGGAAAAGAAGAGAATCCTCAAATGCAACGCATTTATGGATTAGCTTTTGAAACGCAAGAAGCATTAGATGCGTATCTACTCATGGTAGAAGAAGCGAAAAAACGCGATCATCGTAAGCTTGGCAAACAACTTGGATTATTTACCTTCTCACCGCTGGTTGGGTCTGGATTGCCACTTTTTACAGCCAAAGGAACAGAAATTCGTCGTTTGCTTGGTGAGTTTGTTTGGTCACTGATGAAACCGTACGGTTACGAGCGTGTCTGGATTCCTCATCTTGCCAAAGCGGATTTGTATAAGACATCCGGACATTGGGATAAGTTTTCCGATGATATTTTTCACGTGTTTTCCAAAAAGACCGATGAACAGTTTGTGCTTAAGCCCATGAACTGTCCGCATCATGCACAGATTTTTGCGTCTGAACCACGATCTTATCGTCAGTTACCAATGCGTATCAGTGAGATAACAACCGTGTATCGAGATGAGAGTACAGGACAATTACAAGGATTGTCTCGCGTACGATCCATTACACAAGACGATGCTCATATTTTTTGCACGTTAGATCAAGTCAAACAGGAAGCCATGAACATTTACGAGATTATCAAAAAGTTTTATGGCGCTTTTGACATGCCGCTATCTATTCGACTTTCCACGCATGATCCTGATCACATGGAAAAATATCTCGGAGTTCCGGCATTGTGGGAAGAAGCTGTAGGCACATTAAAAACTCTTTTGTCAGACATTGGAAAAGCCTACGAGGAAGGAGTCGGAGAAGCGGCGTTTTATGGACCAAAGATTGACTTTATTGCGCATGATGCGATTGGTCGAGAATGGCAGCTCGCAACAATTCAACTTGATTTCAATCAACCTGAACGCTTTGAACTGGAATATAGTGATGCTGATGGTTCCAAAAAACGTCCTGTGATGGTCCATCGCGCAATCTCCGGTTCGATTGAACGATTTATTTCGGTGCTCATCGAACATTATGCGGGAGCTTTTCCATTTTGGCTTGCGCCTGTGCAGATACGTCTGGCAACAGTGAGTGATGAATGTGTGCCCTATGCACAACAGTTGAAACACACATTGTTGAAACATGATCTTCGCGTAGAACTCGATGATTCGAGTGAAAAGGTGGGGAAGAAAATTCGGGATTCATCCATGATGAAAATTCCTTGGACTGTCGTCATTGGAAAAAAAGAAGTCGAAGGCGGATCCATCGTGGTCAAGGTATTTGGACAAGAAGAAGATTTCGTGATTGAGCAAACGAATTTTCTTCAATCCGCGCTGACAGCTTCACAGTTTCCTCAGTAAGAAAAGACAGAAAAACAGACGGAGTGTTCCGTCTGTTTTTTTATCTGTTGATTACTAGGTTCGACCACCTGTTATCGTTCCACTACCAACTCGTACATTTGTACGTGCTTGTGCTTGTGCTCGAACCTTTTGTCGTTCATTACGTGAAGACATGTCGGTGGATTTTGGTACTTGATATTGAAGTTGAAGTTCTTGAATTTTTTTGAACAGTTGAACACGTTTACTTGGTCGACGGAAGAGTTTGCCAAAAAATCCGCGTTCGTCTTTCGTGTTTAATACTTGAGCAAAGTTTGCAGGTAATCCTTCAAGTTCCAATGGATTTTTGCCGGCATCTCTCATAGCCTGAAGCAAATCGTCGTACGTATTTTCCCAGGTACGTAAGTCCTCTGCTGATGTCAAAATTTTATTTTGGATCAGATCCGGATATTTCTCTTTCATTTCATCAGATACCGGCGTTGGTTCTGTGTCAATTTCTAGAATATCGGACTCATCCAATTCTTCTATAGAAGTTTCCGGAATTTCACGACCTTCGCGTTTGCCAGAGACTCGAGAGATTCCTGCTTCTGTTGCTTGCCGAGCACGCCCAAGATAGGTGTAGTGTAAATCACGAACTTTATCCATCATTGCCTCGCGATCCTTTGTATTCAACTGTTGAACTTCATCAAACGATGCAGGAAGACCTTCTGTTTCCACTGAAATGCCTGCGGTTTTCAAGGCGACAAGAACTTCATTAAACCGTTGTTCTGATGATTCACGCTCTTGTTGTTCTTCTTCAGACTCCTGAAGCTCCCAAGGAGTTTCATCAACGGATTCGGCTATTTCTATATCTTCATCTGCAAACTCTAAATCTGTATCAGCCAGATCAGTGATCTCCATGCCGTTCAGTTTTGCGAGTTCAGTATCTTCAATAATTGCCAACTGTTCTTTTCCGCCTCTGACTAAGATTCGGACAATTCTGTCTTCATCCGGTGGAAAGATATGTGCGACTTCCACAGTTTCGCCTTTTGCATTTTTTACCTGTTGTTTCAATGTGAAAGGTGAATTTTCCATGACTTCCAGTTGCCGTTCTTCCTTTTTCATATCAGCAAGGAGTCGATCTGCGGCTGTCTCTTGTGGAACTGGTGGAGGAGTGGTTAACACTTCAAGAATATCCGCATCACCAAGAATTTCTTCGAGCATTTCAGGTGTCTGTTGTAACAACGCAAGTGCTGCCTCATGACGTGACATTTCATCTGTGAGTCGGATCATTGCTTCACTATCATTGTTGTTGCGTGCATCAGTAAGTTGTTCGAAAACGGTTTGTAGTTGATTTTTGATGGCTTGTTCACCATCTTGATAAAGCACATCAGGTATAGGCTCGACAAAACCATCAACTTCGTCCGCCAGTAAAGTAAGTCCTTCATCATCCATCTCAGGTTCAAGTTTTGTGCGACGATCAAAAATGGCTTGTTGAATTGCTCGTTCTTGTTCTGATAAATGTTGGAACTTTTTTTGACCTTTTGATGTCTTGTCATCCAAATGAGCTCCCAATTGATCGCGTATTTCACGAAGTTGTTCGGTGAGTTGCTGTAATGTTGGTCGTTCAATGACTTCTCCTATTGTGATGGCTCTCACTTCAGCAGTGACTGCTTTAATCATCGCTTGTTCCGGATCGGATGTTCCAGCTGCTTCTACAAGAATAAGACTTTCGTCATCCTTGATTTCTTCTAAAATGCTCTGAGCAACATCACCTGTTAAGCCTTCGGCTTTAACGGATGACTGTGCGGCACTTGTTGTTGCCTCTCCATAGAGTTGTAGGCGAATAGCATAGGGAAGACGGCTCTGGCCGCGTGGAAGATGATCAGTACGAATGCGAGGTGTGTCTCCGCTTGTTCTCATGGTAGCTTCCAATGTTTGATCACCAACGTGAATACCACCTAAATAGCGATCTTCGACAGGTGATCCATCCAATCGTTTGTTTTGTATCACATCACCGATTGATAATTCTGTTCTTTCCATTGTTGTTTCTCTTGTTTCTTGTCGTGGGATTTGTGCTTCAGGCATTTCTTGTGTTGCCTGAGCGGTATCTTGTCTGGCCATAGTAAAGATGGTTAATGGTTGATGTTTGTCAAAAAACGCTTGACAAAATATACTGAGATGATACCTTTTTCTGTCTTTGCCCACAAGGAAAGCATCCACAAGGAGATTTCATATGGTTGAGAAGTTGCTCCGATACATCTCGTGTCAGGATAAACGCATTACGGACGAACTGACCTCTTACTTGCCTGGTCAGAAGGCACTCGTTCACTATCTGTCTCGTGTCATTCGACAAAATCGTGGAACGCTCTTTACTGCACGTCAGATTGGCATGCTTCTTGCAGAAGAATCGCAGGCTCGTATAGTGACGTGGCATGACACAAAGCGTTTGGGAGTCCATCATCTTCAACCGTTAATGGAGATTGTAAAAACAGATCTCAAAAAGATTCGACCTAAGGCAATGAATAAGAATGCTGTACTCTATTTACGATTGATGTACCGAAGAATTGATATTGCACAAGTGAAGACATTTGAGGAGTTGAGTACATTACAGCCACCCCTGCCACATGGATCAAACATTGATCCAACAGACGTGTTGGCACATTGTAATATCTTTTTGTGTGCGCTTGCGATGTTGGTCAGGGTCGAGTGTGATCCATGGCTAGCTCACAGTCAGTCTTTCTTAGGTTGAGTGCAAGTATGCCTCACCTTTTTTATTTGTCTTATTGCTGACGTCGATTGCCTCATTGAGGCATTTTTGTTAAACTCTTTTCGCTTTTATGGAAAAGAAACCAACGTATCATCTCATCACCTTTGGTTGTCAGATGAACAAAAATGACTCTGAACGACTCGCCTCGCTTTTACAGAGCATGGGATTTGTCTATGAAGAAGAAAAAGAACAGGCAGATTTGGTATTGGTGAACACCTGCTCTGTTCGTCAAAGTGCAGAGGATCGTGTGTTTGGTTTGGTGCGATCGTTAACGGAGGCAAAAAAACAACGACCAAAGATGATGATTGGAATTACCGGATGTATGCCAGGTCGCGATCGAGATGGAGCAATTCAAAAACGTTTACCGATTGTGGATTTGTATTTTCCCACTGCACAAATGGGACAACTGCCACGATGGATTGGTGAACTTCGTCCAGAATTGGTCAATAGTCCGGATTTGATCGAGGACTATATGAAAATCACTCCAGAGCGACATTCCACCGCGCAAGCGTTTGTCAGTATCCAAACAGGATGCAATAAATTTTGTACGTATTGTGTTGTGCCGTTTGCGCGTGGGTTGGAAAAAAATAGACCTCTATCAGATCTTCTGGAAGAAGTCCGAGAGTTGATTGGTCATGGATGTAAAGAAGTGACACTCCTTGGACAAACCGTTAACAGCTATCGCGCGCCAGATCCGGAACTGTTTTCAACACACAATCCTTACAAAGATCACTTTGCGGCGCTCTTGTGGGAGATCAATCAATTTCCAGAAATTTCGCGATTGCATTTCACGGCTCCGCACCCACTTCACATGAGTGATGAAGTGATAGATGCGATGACACTTTCTGCCCATGTGAATTTCATTCATCTACCTGTTCAATCAGGTGATGATGATGTGCTGCGTCGCATGAATCGTCGGTACACATCCGCACAATTTGTGGATGTGGTCGATCGACTGCGTAAAAAATGTCTAAATATTGCCATTGGAACTGATATTATCGTTGGGTTCAGTGGAGAATCAGAAGAAGCATTTGAGAAAACGGTTGAGTTGTATGAACGTATTCGATTTGATATTGCCTATATTGGTCAATATTCCGTTCGTTCCGGAACAGCAGCTTGGAGAGCATTTAAAGATGATGTGTCGCAAGACGAAAAGAAACGCCGATGGAATGTGATTCAACAGATGCAAAAACGTATTGTGTTAGAAAAAAATCGAGTATTTGTAGGTCAAACGGTTTCTGTGCTTGTGGAACGTCATGAACCACCAAAAATGACAGAAGAAATGTTGACATTGCCAGGAACTATTCGTGATCTTATCGCTCAGCAGCCGGGAATGTGTTATGGAAATTCACGCGAAATGAAATTGGTGCGTTTTTCAGGAGGAAAAGAATTGGTAGGAACGATTGTTGAAGTGAACGTACATCGAGCCGATACCTGGTTGTTGGAAGGAGAAAACGTATGAATCATCTACCAAAGATTATTGTGATTGTTGGGCCGACCGCATCGGGGAAAACCGGGCTTGGGATTGAAATTGCCAAACAGGTGAATGGGGAAATTATCAGTGTGGATTCCAGACAAGTGTATCGAGGAATGGATATTGGAACGGCAAAAGTAATGGAAGATCAACAGTCGGATTTTGAACAAGATAGAAAAAACAGTGTGCCAACTCTCCAAGAGGAGAAAACGATTGTATCCCCTGAGTCTGTCGAAGGGTTGAGAAGTATTCATGAGTTGTTTAACGAAAAACCTATCATAGTTGAAGGTATTCCACACTGGGGAATGAATTTGGTGAATCCGGACGAAGAATATTCGGTTGCAGATTTTAAAACATACAAAGAAAAGAAGATTCAAGAAATTTTACAAAGAACGTATGTTCCAATTTTGGTTGGTGGAACCGGTTTGTGGATCACGGCCATTATCGACAATTTTGATCTCACTCAAACTCCTGGAGATGATACGTTGCGGCAGGAATTGCAGACACGCTCACTTGGAGATTTGTTTGCCGAGTACAAACGATTAGACCCGGAAGGAGCGGAGGTTATTGATCGAGAAAATAAACGCAGAGTCATACGCGCATTAGAAGTAACAAAACTGACAGGTAAACCATTTTTTCAGCAACAACGAAAAGGCACACTCAACTATGACGTCCTTCAAATTGGTTTATTGGTTGAACGGGAACTACTTCATGAGCGAATCAATGAACGTGTAGATGCAATGGTGGCAGCAGGTTTGGTCAATGAAGTCAGAAGACTCAAAGAAACATATGGTTGTGAACTAGATGCGATGACAGGAATCGGCTATCGCCAAATCTGTGAATTTTTGGCAGGTCATTTTTCGCTCGCAGATGCCATTGATGAAACAAAAAAAGCCACACGACAATACGCCAAACGTCAAATGACTTGGTTGAAACGAGATCAGCGGATCCATTGGCTATCTGATCCAACAGAAGCCTGTGCTCTGGTTAAGAATTTTTTGAAGAAAACCTGAAATGGCGATCCTATTAAACGGAGACTGTTGCAAAATTCACCGACACGTCATTGCGAGGAGCTCAAGGTTATCAAAGAGCGACATGGCAATCTCTGTTTCT
>CAYIPP010000018.1:0-9979 GCA_964365355.1 uncultured Gammaproteobacteria bacterium | reverse complement strand
CGATGGTTTTGTCACCCGCAAGCGCAGCGAGAGCAACAGTAGCTTTGAAGTCTGAGGTAAATGTTTTTCGCATAAATACTCTTTATCTTAGTGGTCTAGTTTTGCCCTACCATTATACACCCACATCAATAAACAAAACTATTTCCGCTTGTTTTTCTCGCTCTTTTTCATAATTAAAACGAAAATCGCGACGCGCGAAATTCCCGACAGTGCGCTTGATGTCCACTGTTCCGCTTTTAATTTCTGAAACATCGGTAATTATACGGCGGATATTTCTGATAACTTCGCGCATACTTGCCTTGTCTGGTCTAACTTCATAGCGTGTTCGGCGATCAATTTTTCCAACCCTTTCTTTGCGTGTCGCGATTTCTTCTTTACTGACTCTTTCTCCCTCGTGAATAATCCCTTGTTCGCCGATTCGCTCCGCATAAATTGATTTTCCTTTTCCACCGCCAACTAAAAATCCATGATGAGTTAACTGCTGTTGTTCAGATTCAGGAGATTCTGGCGGTAATGCTGTTTGCACGTCATTTTCAGCTCCTTCTTTTCCACCTTTGCCCATACCGGACGGCTTGCCTTTGTCTCCTTTTCCTGCACCAGCCTCGCCTTTATCACCCTTGCCTTTCCCCGCTTCACCTTTTTCGCCCTCACTATGTCCGGCTTCGCCTTCTTTGCCTTTTCCTTCGCTTGGCTGTCCTTTATCTCCACCGCCTTGCTTCGCAAGATCAGCTTTCCGCAAAATATCATTGTGTTGGTCTTTTTTTCCACCATGCACTTGCTCATCATCTTTATGCTCTCCCTCTGGCGGGTTCAAATTTTCATCAACTTCTTTTATACACAACTGTTCTTTAATATCTGGTTGTTCACCTTCAGTCGTTACGTCTTTTTGAGTTTCTTTCTTCTTTTTTGTCTCCGCTTCTTGATTTTCAAGTTCACGATTGTAAACTTTCGCCGCTAATTCAAAATACTCGTCAAACGCTTCGTGAAAAGCGGACTCGTCCGCTTTGTTTTTCACAAGCGTTGTTTTTGCAAAAAGCCGAACCTTATTTAATAACTCATTTGTACTCACCAATTCTTTCAAATTTGTCGCACTTGTTTTTTTGCCGATGACAGTCAAAAAGTGCATCCACTCAGGAGTGGAAACGCGTACTCCTTTTTCGCGCAATAAACCCAAAAAGCCGTCAAAAATTGCGGCTTGTTCAATTTGTTCAACTGGTTCGCCTCGAATAGAAAGTTCCTCGTCCGTTTCTTTCCCTTCAAGATGTTCCATAACCTCTTTAAGAGTTTTGCTATGGAGTTGATGTAAGTTTCTTTCCTCGGGCGGAATGAATTCTGATTTGTGAAATCGTTCGCTCATAATTATTCATATGGCTTGTTGATTATGACCCTGCCGTCCTTAACCATGTAACCCTCATATTCATTTTCGCCAACAATAACTGTGCCTTTTGTTATATTTTCACTTTTTTCTAAAACAGAAGAAAATGTCTGACCAGCAGACAATACTTCGGTTTGAGTATCCAAAACTTCTGCCAACAAAGAAATCTTATCATCTGGCACGGCATAATATCCATTGCCTAAATTTTCAACACCCGGAAGAATTATTTGGAAACTGCGAGTGCGTTTCAGCACATAATTTTCCTGCTGATTATCATATTGCTCTGTAAAAAATGGTGTTACATAATTTACGCCTTCATTTTGCAAATGCGCGAAAAATTCGGCAAATCTTTCCTGTTCGTATTGAGAATTTATACTGTCTCGAATGTGATAGATTTTTTCTCCTTGTAGTGCCCTGTGAACATAATGGGGTAATTCTGCTTCTTGCTTTTCAGCTTCCGCTTGCTCCTCAACATTGATTCTACCAATATCCAAATCTTGATCTTCTTTGTATTTCAACAAGATTTCTTTATGTGGAACATCATCGGGAATTGTGCCGTCAAATTCTTTTGCCAAAACACGAATCCATGCCAACAGTTCTGGTGTTGATGGCTTCTTTTGTACGTCATTGTTTTCGTGGTATTGATAGAAAATCGACACTGCATAATTTAACAAATCTTTTTGTATGTTTGGAAAATTCAAATCAATAATTTGCGCCAGATCTGACCTACTCGGATAATCAACGAAGTGATACAAACTGCGTCGGCGAAACGACTGAGGAATTTTGTCGGAGTCCTCGGTATTTGTGGTGATAACAATTCTGGTACTGGTAGTCATTTCACTGTGATGTTGTAGTTTTCGCGGATGTAGAAAATCCAATTTGGAATCCGTCGGGGCAAGAGACATCCGGCGAGTTCGAGGGGTAAAGCATTCTTTCGCACCTTGAATGCGCTGGAGGTCATTGGATGGAATCGCCAGTCGAGGATGAGGAGTTTGATCCAACGATGGACGTTCAGTGGTTTCTTGAATCCTTTCATGAGCCGTGTGCGTCGCTTGATTATGTGGTTGAATCCTTCGAGCACATTATTGTAGGGGCTCATGTCCGGATTATCGTAGTGCGTCAGTAGAAGGTCGAAGTTTCTTTTGAGGATGTGGATGATCTTTCGAAGTTTTGTCTTGCTGTCAGGATAGTTCTTTGCGAAATCTTCGAGTTCACCAAGGAAACGGATTGCTTCTTCTTTAGTGGGCGCAAAGAGAATCTTCTCGACGCGCACCTTGATTTCGCGATCCAGATTCGTCTTTGGTCGGACGAAAGAAGCGATCTGTCCCACCCTGCTGTATTTGTGGAAGACGCAGAGCTGGATGGGCACATCAGGATGTCGGTCTTTCAGCGCCTTGAGCAGTCCTGGGTCGCCATCGCAGAAAAACCCTTTGATTCCTTGGACAATCTCCTGTTGCACGGCATCAAGGAGTGTCCCGTAGCTTGCTTCCGTCTCCGCTTCTCCAATGTGGTAAGAAACGACATCGAGCGAGACGACATCAAGAAGGATGAGTAGCACAAAATCTTTTCCTCGAAATTTCAGGTAGGTTCCATCAAGCGCGTAGTAGCCGGATCGCTTTGGACGGAGCCAGTCTGTTACTGCCGAAGAAGACGGAAGGCTGTCGGCAACAACCTCGATATGCTGAATGAGGACATTTTTGCTGATGACCTGCTCACCGAACCACGCAAGCGCAATGGCGCGAATCTGTTCGAAGGAAATTGTTCGTAAGTAGAGAAACGTTAGATACTCCACCATCTTCCTGTGATAGCGGCCGATCATATCGCCCCCATGCCAGACATGCCTGCACGCGGTGCAGCGAAATACGCGAAGACGGAGCTTCTGCCAGCCAGTTCTGATGAACACCTCGAGACGGACGAAGCCATGCTTTCGAACCGAGACAGACGCACAGGCAGGACAGCTCTTTTTTTGGGCATATTCAGTAACGAAGAAAGAAGTAACCAGGAAAGGACATCGGATCGATTTCCCCTCCAGTATACACTCTTTCCCTTGCATCCATTGCCATTTCGTCGTTTTCAAGGATCACTTCACAGTGATTTGTCTACCAGTACCACAATTCTTAAATTTTTCTTGTCGCCTTTTACGACGGTTCCGGTTTCACCGATAGTAAAGGTGAGGTTTTCTATTTCGTCTAAAATTCCGGTCATCAATTCTTCGTGTCCTTTTTCTATTTCGTCAATAAGCAAATACACTCGTTTACCTGTTCCTGATTGGTAAATTGCTTCACCGAGTGGACCTAAATTAACATAATTGATGTAGTCCAAATCTTTTGCCGTTTCTCCAAGTTCAATAATTGCGGACATTTTCGCCTTGAAAGCAGAGTATTTTTTATCGTCCGCAGGATTTGTCTTTCCGGAAAGAATTTTTTGTTTCCAAACAGCGGCTTCTTGCCGAATTTGTTCTGGCACTTGTGTCTGTGCTTGAGCGTCGCTTAAGCGGCGCACATCATCAATGCTGTAGAGCAAATCTTGAGCCCGCATGGTGTCTTTTACGCGAACATGAATTAATGCGACTTTTGCGCCCTCTTGCAATTCTTGTCCAACTTCGGAATATGCCCATTGGGTTTTTCCAGTTCCTGGTTCACCTTCCAAAATGACAGAATTACATTCGCCAGCTTCCGCAAGTACATCCAAAACTTCTTTCACCGCTTGCAATTCAGCAGAAACAACATATGGCCTTTGCATTCTGTCATTTAATTCAGTAAGACTGTGGCGAATTTGTTCCAACCGTTCGCGTTTTTCAGCAACGACAGCTGTTTTATTTTCGTTTCCTTCCGCTTCTTTATCTAAACCCGCAAGACGAGTTTCCAAATTTCCAATCTTATCCAAAAGAGCAAACAGAGTTTGCTTCAATACTTCAAGGTCATTTGCTTGCTCAATTAAATTTCTTAATTCAAGGTTTTCCATAGACAAAATTATTGGACTTGTTCCAGTTGCGTTATTTCTTCCTCAATCTTGGCAAGAGCTTTTTTTGCTTTCTCAACAGCCTGTTTTTGGTAATTTTGTACCTGTTGGTTAGTTGAAGCATTGGCGTTTAAAACACGAGATTTAAGAGAGAGTTTTTTTTGTTGTTTTGGTTGAGTTGTCATATACGTATGATGTTATCAAAAATTTAGAATCTAGCAACAAAAATAGCTGCCACCGAAATCCAAATAAAAACGACCGATGTTTATCGACCGTTTTTATGTTTTGATGCTATACTACGTCTCATTATGAGACTCTATCGATTGTTAATATTTCTTAGTGCGTTTTTGTTGTTCCTGGTTCAACCGCTTCTCACGAAAGTATTTCTCCCGTGGTTTGGTGGAAGTGCATCTGTGTGGGCAATGTCGCTCATGTTTTTCACGACCGTGTTGTTATGTGGGTATTTGTATGCACATATCTTGGCGAACTATTCTCAACGCATTCAGATTCGAGTACACGCGACACTTCTTGTCCTATGTGGAATAGTGCTTCTGTCGTTTTGGATCAGATGGGGTTCACCACTTTCACCGACGTTGGATTTTCGACCTGATCCTCAAGTCAACCCAATGTGGGCGCTACTGAGTTTGTTTGGTCTTGTTATTGCATTTCCTTATATTCTTTTGTCATCCACCTCACCTCTCTTGCAGTCTTGGTTTTTTCGTACAAACAAAAAAACAGCCTATTCCCTCTATGCTGTTTCAAACATTGGATCACTTGGAGCGCTTTTGAGTTATCCGTTTGTGTTCGAACCGGTATTTACGCTTCAAACTCAGGGGTGGATTTGGGGAAGCGGATTCTTGCTGTATCTAGTCATCTTGTTGTTTTTGATGAATACTCTTCGAAAACAGCATTTTGTATCAAAACCGGTTGAACAGCCGAAAACGATGTGTAGTTCGAGAATGCTCCTGTGGTTTATGTTGGCATTTATACCTGCGTTTTTGCTTGTTGCGACAACGAATAGTTTGACACAAGGTATTGCGAGCTTCCCTTTGTTGTGGATTGTACCACTCGCAATCTATCTTATTGCCTTTATTCTCGCATTTTCGGATTTTCAATTTCAACAGAAACTTTTTTTCTGTACAACCGCGTGTCTCTCACTCGTTACCCTGTATACTCTCAATGAGAGTTTCGACATATTCCTTCCGGTCTACCTTGTTATCCTCTTACCATTTTTGTTTTTTGGATGTTTCTTTTTTCATAAATGGCTCTACAACATTCGACCGGATGGTCATGCACTCACAACGTATTATGTATGGATTGCGTTTGGTGGTGCGTCTGGAACCGCGCTCTGTGCTGTTGGGTTTCCTCTGTTGTTTTCGCGACCGGTAGAAATGACGTTTTCCTTGTTGGTCGTATTGGGGTTTGTCTTGTGGAAATTGATTGTACTTTTTGTTCCTTCTTCAATCCGATTTCTTTTTGATAAGAAAATGCTCGTATTTTTTACGATCACAAGCGGATGTCTTGTCTTGTTGTTTTTCACATTTGGAACCTCTTCTGCACTTTTTGAAGATCGATCGTTCTACGGTTTTGTCAAAGTTCGAGATACACAAACGGTGGCAGGCATTGAACGTCATTTACTCAATGGCAGAATATTGCATGGAGCTCAATTATTAGGCAATGATACGAAACCCGTTGCTATCAGCTACTTCGGATTGGAAAGTGGAATTGGACGATTATTAACTGCTGAGTCCCTGGGTTCAAGACGAGTAGGGGTGATCGGTCTTGGTGCTGGTACGATTGCTGCGTATTGTCGTCCAGGAGATGTGTATCGTTTTTTTGAGATTGATCCGCTTATCAATGTTGTGGCGCACAACTGGTTTTCTTATTTGAAATCTTGTGCAGGATCTGAGGTTGTTCTTGGTGATGGACGACTTTCGCTGGAATTGGAAGAACAAGAACATCAAGAGTTGTATGATGTTCTTGTGCTCGATGCGTTTTCCGATGATTCGATTCCAGTTCATTTACTCACGAAAGAGGCAATCGATCTCTATTTCCGTCGTATAAAACCAGGTGGTGTGGTCGCGATTCACATATCAAATCGCTATATTGATTTGCAACCTGTTTTACGGACAAACATTCAACAACAACGGTTTGGGGTTTTGATACAAGATGACGGTGATGAACGCCAAGGAACATTGATAAGTGACTGGGTCTTACTCAGTGAAGATAAAACTGCTCTTCCAACAAAAGATGATCAGACACCGGAAGATTTTGCTATTGGACGAAGAGTTACATGGACGGATGATTATAGTAACCTCCTTTCCGTTATTCGGTTATAAGCGAACGTGCTATCTCGATCAATTCACCATCGCTTGGATGATTTCCATCTGCAGCAATTTGAATAACCGCATCGTTCAATCGGAAGACAAAAAGACGTGTGATTTGGCAGAGGCCGTTTTTGTTCTCCGGAGGATTTCTACAATAACTTGAATCGCGCAGACGAATAAGTGTGCCGGAAAGATCTTTTGATAGCGCAACAGATTCTTGAGGAAGCAGTGCGTACTGTTCAAGAATAGACTCAACAGATGTTTGTGGTTGTGTGCTGATTTCCACAAAACGATATCCATCACGCACATACACAAGTGCGACAGTTCCTGTTGGAAAAAATTCTTGTGAAGTCGTATACACACCGATGATGTGAAGAGTGGCATTAAACGTTTGTGTAGGTTCTTTCACAAGCGTTGGAACAAATTGATGGATGTCATTTATCTGCGAAAGTTCAATAAGACCTTCCGCTTGTGTGAGAAGCGATGGGGGTTTTGTTGGGGTAAACCATTGGGTGAATCGAATCACGCCCGCGATGACAAGCAAGAGGATAACAATGCCAATCGTGAATTGAGTCTTGGATTTAGTAGTGTTTTTTTTGAATGACAAGAGTTTGAACATACACAAGAGCAAGAAGTGTCCAGGTTAAAAGGGCAAGATCGTTTTTGAAATAGGGGACATCCACCAGTCCATGAAGAAACATCTGAAGAAGAGGTAGAAGAGCAAAAAGCATTGGCAAAAAAGAAGATGGTTGGGAAAACATCGGACGAACAAGAATAACGAGAAAGGAGAAAAAAGTCAGCAGACCCAACAGTCCAAGTTCCACCCAAATATTGAGGAAGACATTGTGTGGGTATTGGAAAATTTCAATATATGATGCTTGATGATAGGGAACAAGCGCGGTCGGATATCCAGATAATCCTGCTCCAACGATAGGATGATCTTTTAATAGATCCATGGTTTCTGACCATTGGATGAGTCGAATTTGTTCAGAAGCGTCTTGAAAGGTGATTTTTTCAAGAAGATAGGATCGCGTGATCGGTAGTGCAAAACCAAGCAGAGCAAGGACGGCAACAATCAAGAGCGTTTTTTTTCGCCAACGCGGTTGAAAAAAACTCATGATGATCACAGTTGCTCCCAGCGCCACAAGTGACGCCTCGGATTGCGCAAGAACGATTGTGAGAACAAAAAGAATAAAACATCCCAGATAGATCATCGCATCTTTGCGTAACAAATTCCATTGTTGGAGAGCAGACACACAAGCAAGAACGGCAAGAGGTCCCAAATATAATCCCAAGGCATTTGGATAATCAAACACGCCGGTGATTCGTCGTTCATAGTCCCACGGAATCGGAATGCCCGCATGCGTTACAAATTGGATAAGTCCGACAAGAGAAACCCACACACCACCCACCAATAATGCACGGATAACCTGCTGCGGATGGAGTTTTGATTGCAAGAGGACATCTTTCAGTACATAGAAGAAGAGGATTGGTTCGAGAAAATACGCTTTCCAGATTCCCAATGCTTGAAATACATTTGGTGCGATGATAGCGCTGATGGTTGCACTCAAGACAAACAACGCCAATGCAATTGACCAGTCTTTTTTCATGACAACCAGTTCAGACAAACGTGTGCGGTTATTCCATAACCAGACTCCTACTGTCACAAATAGCATGAGTTCCAAAAGGGTGATGGGAATTCCAAAAAAATCTGCTCGCAACAGATAACTTGGAAGCAGGACGAGTACGAGTAACATGGCTCTTGGTAAATCTCTCGATGCCAACAGAGCAAAGAGAAATGTACAACTCAACAGAAGGATTTCCATAATAGTCATTTAATAGATTTTCTTGCTTCACAAAGTGCGGTAAGTTCGTGAATGCGAATACCTTTGATAGCTAACATCACAGCGAAATACATCACAGCCGCAAGGAGAATATCCAGAAGCACGTGAATGTGAGGTACAACAGATAAGAAAAGAACCATGATTCCAGAAGCGACGAACGCTTTTAAGCTAACTTGGAGGTTTGGCAAAATGTTTGCGACACGAAAGACGACGAAGAATGTTATCAACGAAATAAGCCCTTCAGAAAAAATGGTCATCCAAGCCGCACCCCACATGCCATACGTCGGAATAAAGAGGAAGTAACCAATCAGTGTGAAGACTGCAACAAACACATATCCCCACACCATCAGTTTTTGTTTATTGAGCGCCACAACAAGATGTCCAAAGAGTGCACCCATAAAAACGCCAAATACAGCAAAAATGAGAAGACGCAACACACCTCCTGCGGCTTCGTATCCTGGTCCGGCCAAAAAGAGCATCAGACGATCTGCTAAGACATACGTTCCGGCAATAATCGGAATAGCCGCTAACATAAACAGATCAAATGTGCGTCGAACATGCATGGAAAATTCTTCTCGATTTCCTAAAGACCATGTGTTTACAATCAGTGGCAACAAAATTCCCATGAACATCACCGGAAGCGCTGTCAACATGTCGATGACACGATAAGTGACACCGTAAATACCAACTTCAGATTCAGATCGATAAAATGAAAGAAACAAAATATCTCCTTTGAGATACAGGAGATTGAAAAAAATAGAAATGGCAATCGGCCAAGATCTGGCCCAGACATGCTTCCAAACAGTGATATCACTCAGAAGACGAATGTGAACGAAAGGTTTGGCAAGACGAAGAGTGGCATAGAGCCACACGGCATTTGCCATGAGTGTTGCACCTACCATCCAGGCAATACCAAGATGCAAGAACGCAAAGAGTGAAATGAAGATGAGTAAAGCGAGTCGGTTCAAGATCTCTGCAAGTCCTGCACGCCACATGGCTTGATAGCGTTGAAAGACTCCGACAAGCAAGTTGGCACCCCCCATCAAGACATACGCGACTGTTCCCACAAGAATGGCTTGTTTGACATCTGTGCTCCACGGAAGAAAAAATGCAATAAATGGAACAAACGCAAAAACAATGGCTCCGCTGATCATGCGTAATCCAAAAATGTTCCCAATGATTTTTTCGTTATCGACACCTTCTTCCGAAATCATGACGACAATCGTGAGTGTCAAACCAAAATCAACAATCACAGCAAAAAAATGAAGAAAGGTGAGTGCAGTTGTATATTCACCAAATCCGGCTGTGCCTAAACTTCTTGTTAAAATTCCAACAGAAACCAATCCAACCAAAATGGCAAGAATACGGCTGATAATTTGAATGCCAAAATTTCTGGCAACGAGAGCTTGTAACATACAATGAGTCTGTAGAATTATTCACGTTTTGAAAAAATTTTTGTAGACCGGATCGAT
>CAYIPP010000017.1:0-10698 GCA_964365355.1 uncultured Gammaproteobacteria bacterium | reverse complement strand
AATCGATCCGGTCTACAAAAATTTTTCCAAAACGTGAATAATTCTACAGACTCATATATACAAATGTCTTCGACAAGCTCAGGCAATAACGAGGAGTTTTGCAACGGTCTCATCATTTCGTGATGTATGACAAAATACGTTTTACGCGTTATTATATATCCGTATGACCAAACCCGACATCACAACAAATGACATCATGGAATTTCTTCAAGAACACATGGTGACAAAGGAGGAATTACATAGTGAATTATCTTCTTTAAGAAATGAATTGCGTTCAGAAATCCGACAAAGCGAATTAAAAATTTTGGATTCTGTCGATGAAAAACTCTCAAATTTGAAGGGGGATTTAACTGTGATGATGCGTGGAGAAGATCGGAAATTGACATTTCTGATTAAAAAAATGCTCGAACGAAAATTACTCAGCAAAGAAGATGCCGATGAAATTTTGTCATTGCATCCGTTTCCACAATCAACTCGATCACTATGATGCGTTATTCTTTACGCAGGCTCATGCCTGCTACCACCATTATTTGTTTACTCTTTGCTCTTCCGGTTTCGGCCGCGTGGGTGCAAAAAGATTTGGGTACGGTTCAAAGTTTGCGGGGAATTGCACAAGTGGGTGACGCCATGATTGCAGCAGGAAACACGGGGAATATTTTGCGCTCCATCGATCAAGGGCAAACTTGGTCTGTGATTGATAAAAATGCGTCCGTATTTTGGCAAGATGTGGAGGCTGATGGACAGACCGTTCGCGTAGTTGGAGAAAATGGATCCATGCGCGAATCAACAAACGCGGGACAAACTTGGTCAAATGTTGCACTCAACATTACCAAGAGTCTGTATGCCATTGATACTCTTGGAGTTTATGGATGGGTCGTTGGTGCGGAGGGGCAAGTTATGTCTCTGCATCCATCGGCACATGTCTGGCAAAGTGTGACTGTTCCGACTACGCGTTCGTTGCAAGACGTGCAGATGATGAATGCCTCTACTGCCTGGATGGTTGGAAATGGTGGTGTACTGCTTTATACCTCTGATTACGGAATTAACTGGACAAATAAAGGTGATGTGGCTCCGGACGATTTGTATGGCGTGTGGTTTGTCTCGCTAAAAGTTGGCTATGTTGTTGGAAAAAATGGAACATTCCGCAAAACAACCGATGCAGGCGCTTCTTGGGTCAATGTGTCGGTCGCTGGATTGATGAATCAATCATTGTACGATATACAAGTCGCTGGCGATCGCATGGTTGTAGTAGGAGATAAACTTATTTTGACTTCAGATGATGGGGGAACCAATTGGATAGCCACAAGTTATGCAACAGAAAATTACACGTTCCAACGTAGTCTATTTGATGCATCTGGAACGATCTGGGTGGTTGGAACGCAAGACGATGTCAAATCGGTGATTCTCGCATTTGAACAGGAAGTGATAGTACCCGCGCCTGACGCAGGGTTAGAAAATCCAGAGCCTTTGCAAGCAGAAGCCTTGCCAAATTCTCTGATCAAACTCGCGTGTTCAGCTCAAGTCACAGTGAATGATCTCTGTCAGGCTGTGTATTTTTACGGCACAGACGACAAGCGTCACGCGTTTCCAAATGAAAAGGTGTTCTTCACATGGTTTGAAAATTTCGACAACGTGGTGACTGTTTCCCAATCCTTCATGTCGACCATCCCATTGGGCAAAAACGTGACGTATCATCCTGGAACGCGCATGGTGAAATTCCAAAGTGTTCCAATCGTGTATGCTGTGTCAGCCGGCGGAATCTTGCGGGCTATTGCTTCAGAAGAAGTCGCTTCACAACTGTACGGCACAAACTGGAATACACAAATCGATGATATCTCGGATGCATTTATTGGAAATTATACGTTTGGTGAGAAAGTCCTTGTATCCGTAGATTACGATGTTGCACAAGCCAAAACATCTGTAACGGGCTTAAATCAACAATTTTAGTCGCCTCCAATTCTCTTATTCCCTGAGCCTGTCGAAGGCTCTAGAAAATTTCCAATGGGTTTCAAAAGCAAAAGATAGCAGGTTCCACAACGCCTGCTTTTTTTGTGCTAAAATGCGTCTGTAACATGCAAACTTCTTTTTTTTCGAAAATTGGCTTGTTTTTACTCATCCCCATGCTTGTATTTGGGCATGTTTTTCCTGTTCTTGCCGTCACAGTGAATGATCCATTTTTTTCTGAACAATGGTATTTGGATACCATGCACATTCCAGAAGTGTGGCAACAAACCACCGGATCTTCTGATGTGATCGTTGCTATTCTTGATGCGGGGTTTGATCTTCATCATCCGGATTTACAGGGTCAGTTTTGGAAAAATACAAACGAAATTCCAGGAAACAAAAAAGATGACGATGGCAATGGTTTTGAAGATGATGCGAGCGGTTGGGATTTTGTTGATAGCGACCCAGATCCATCTCCGGGTTTTGTTGTGAATGCGAAAGGTCAATTTAATGACACCGTGGTTTCCCACGGAACCGTGATCGCAGGAATTATTGGCGCTGTGGCAAACAATGACGAGGGAATCGTTGGGATCAATCAACAGATTTCTATTATGCCACTTCGAATTTTAGACGAAAACGGATCAGGATCGACAACCAGTGTCCGACAAGCAATTGTGTATGCGGTACAAAATGGAGCTTCCGTGATCAACTTAAGTTTTACCTCGGACAAATCAGATGAACGTTTGTTGCAAACGATTGAATGGGCCATTGATCAAGGGGTAGTGATTGTATCTGCCGTGGGAAATGGCGATCGGAATATCAATCTTCAACCAACGTATCCTGCTTGTTATGATGTGATCGCAGGGCGAGAGTTAGTTTTGGGTGTGGCGGCAACAGATCGTGAGGATAGAAAAGCAACGTTTTCAAATTTTGGTTCAGATTGTACGGATGTCAGCGCTCCAGGAACAAATATGTTCGGTACGGTCTATTACGACCCAACGAATATTTTTGCTTCAACGGCCTACAGTTCTCCTTGGGAAGGGACATCTATTGCGGCTCCTATGGTGACAGCAACCGCAGCATTATTGAAGGGGTTCTATCCGTCACTCACCCCAGAACAGATCATGTTATCTATCAAGATTGCTGTTGATCCTGTAAAAGAATCATCAGTGGAAGCGCGTGAACACATGGGTTCAGGACGATTGAACGCGTTGAAGGCTTTTGAAGCGGCAACAGTGTTTGCTCGTGCCGGAGGTCTTCTTCAAAAGCATGTTTCTCAACATTCAACACATCTTGTGGTTGCTGAAGGACAAGGTTTTGAACCCGTGGTAAAACGTCTTGGCGCTCATGGTGAGGTCTTGGCAGAATTTTATGCCTATCATGCGAATTTTCGAGGTGGAGTCTCTGTAGCAATCGGAGATGTAAACGGAGATGGAACAGAAGAAATTGTCACGGGCGCCAGACAAGGCGGTGGACCTCAAGTACGTGTGTTTGATCTAGAGGGAAATGTGTTGTCTCAATTTTTTGCCGATGATCCCTCTGATCGTCATGGCATAGTTGTTGGGATGGCAGATACAAATGGAGATGGTGTATCAGAAATTTTTGTTACGCCGGAAACCGGAGGAACAGGCGAAGTGAACGTCTTCAATCGGTTTGGACAATTGCAAGGACTCATTCGTCCATTTGGTCGACAAGAAGGTTTGATTCGCCTGGCGTTTGGCAATGTCGATGAGGATCCGGAAGAAGAACTTCTTACGACGTGGTCTGAAAATCCTCATCCGGCTGTTCGTGTATTGGACGGAAATGGACGGTACGTTCGAGAATTTACGTTGCCACAGACTTCCGCTCAAGCAAGTATTGCTGCTGGAGATGTAGATGGAAATGGGATCGATGAAATTTTGATGTCTGCCGATCGAGGTTCTATGCCGTTTATTGTTGTGTACTCATCGCTTGGTGAGAGTCAGCAACACCTGTTTGCCTATACCTCATCTATGCGTGCCGGCATGCAGGTGTGTGTGGGGGATATCGATCAAAATGGTCATGTTGAATTGTATACAACTCCTCACATGGGAGGTGGACCCCAGTTACAAATTTTGGATGCGCAAGGATCTCTTATTGGAGGATTTTTCCCATTTGATGCTTCACATCGATCAGGAATGAGTTGTTCTATGTAATTATACTATGCTGAAAAAAACGTTTTTCTTCTTTTTTCTCTTTTTTCTAGGTGTGTTACCTGTACATGCTCTTGTGCCGAACGATTCTTTGTTTTCTCAACAGTGGTATCTTGAAACGATTCATGCCCCGGATGCGTGGAATATCACCACAGGGTCAGACGATGTGATTGTTGCTATTTTGGATACGGGTTTTGATCTCGATCATCCGGATTTAGTCTCCAATGTTTGGACGAATCTCAGCGAAATTCCGAATGACAATATCGATAATGATAAAAACGGATTCGTGGATGATGTGTATGGGTATGATTTTGTGGATCAAGATGCAGATCCTGTGCCGGATGTGCAAGATCCAATTGATGAAGGGGCTGTTTCACACGGGACGATGATCGCGGGCATTATTGGTGCGACAACTTCAAATGAACTAGGAGTTGCGGGAATTAACTGGCATGTGAAACTTATGAGTGTGCGTATTTTGGATAAAGAAGGAATAGGTGATTCATCTGCTGCGGCAGAGGGGATTTCGTATGCTGTCGATAATGGGGCAGATGTGATTAATTTAAGTTTCACAGGTTTACAAATTGATCCAATCTTTAAAAATGCGTTGAAACGTGCGTATGAAGCTGGCGTGGTGATTGTGGCAGCGGTTGGGAATACAAAAAATGGAGGAACAAATGTGGATGTCTCTCCTATCTATCCTGCGTGTCATGGAGAAAATGAAGCAGAAGATTGGGTGATTGGTGTTGCGTCTTCAGATCAACAAGATCAGAAATCGGATTTTTCAAACTATGGTGCGTTGTGTACAGATGTCTCTGCGCCTGGAGAAGCTATTGTCAGCACGCTCTATCAAGACTTGACCATCAGAGCATTTGCCTTGGGTTACGATCAAGATGGTTGGTCGGGTACATCGCTTGCCGCTCCGATGGTGGCGGGAGCTGCGGCGCTCTTGAAAGCTCACTATCCAACGATTCTTCCAGAAGACGTAGAAACGATTTTACGACTGTCAGCAGATCCTGTTACGGCGACCGGTGATGCATTGGGAAAGGTGGGAGCTGGACGATTGAATATTGCCAAGGCATTCGAACTGACGCCGTCGTTTGTTGGCTCCATTCCTATAACGTCCTCGATCATCATAGATGCTCAACCCAATAGTTTGATCAAAACGGCGTGTGTCACAGCATCTGATGTGAATGACCCATGTCGCACTGTGTATTACTATGCGACCGACGGGAAACGTCACACGTTTCCAAACGAGCACGTGTTTTTCAGTTGGTTTCAAACGTTCGATTCTGTCCAGATCATCACACAGGCATCGTTATCGGCGATTCCTCTTGGCAAAAACGTGACGTATCATCCAGGAAGTACCTTGGTCAAATTTCAAAGTGTTCCAACTGTCTACACGGTTTCAAAAGGTGGTATGTTGAGACCTGTCGCTTCAGAACAAGTGGCAAAAGAGTTGTATGGAACGGATTGGAATCAGCAAGTGGATGATATTTCCGATGCATTTTTTTCAAATTATGTATTTGGAACAAAGATTTTTTCCACAAGCGACTACTCTGCGTCAGAAGCCTTTGCCTCTGTTTCAACTATAAGTGATAGTTTTTAGTCTTATGTTCTAATAGAATTCTATGACTGTGCAAACCACGTTTTCACAAAAAAATATTCTCATCACCGGTGGGGCCGGATTTATCGGATCTCATCTGTGCGAACGGTTTTTGAAAGATGGACATCGAGTGATCTGTGTGGATAATTTATCCACAGGAGAAGCTCGTCATATTGAATCTTTTTTACAAAATAATCAGTTTCGATTCATTCGGTTGGATGTGAATCAACCAGTTGATCTTGAATCGTTTGCTGAGCTGTCTCCATTCAAAATTCCATTTCAAGGAATTCAAGAAATCTATCATTTGGCTTGTCCTACATCGATTAAACAATTTGATCAGTATAAAATTCAAACGTTACTTTCGAATTCGGTTGGGAATTATCACGTGTTGGAATTGGCAAAAAAATATCGTGCAAAAATCATGCTTGCGTCCAGTTCTGTTGTGTATGGGGCTCGACAAGATGGAAGCTCAAAGGTTGCTGAAGATGAAACAGGGCTTGTGGATCAGTTGTCTCCTCGTGCCTGTTATGACGAAGGTAAACGTTTTTCTGAAACCATGTTTTCGACGTATCGCGATGTGCACGGAATTGATATTCGCATTGCACGTATCTTTCGAACCTATGGACCGCGTATGCCAATTGCGGATGGTCATCTGATTCCGGATTTTATTTTGCATGCCTACACAGGAAAGGATTTGGTGTTGCATGGTGGAAAAGATTTTCGGACATCCTTGGTGTATGTCTCAGATGTGATTGATGGATTGGTGCGGCTGATGAATGCTCCAGAGGATCCAGGGCCAATGAATATTGGAAGTGATGTTGATTTGTCTCTTTATGAAGTAGCGGAAAAAATTGTCTCCATGATGGATTCGTCATCCAAATTGGTGGAAGGAGAGAATTTTGTCTTTTTATCTGAATTGTCACTTCCACGTATTGATCGAGCAAAAGAATTAGGTTGGTTTCCACTTGTGCGATTAGAAGATGGTCTCAAACGAACGATTGAATACTTGAAAGCAAATCACCTGCTTCTCTCATCACTCTAAAACGTTCGATCGTCCCCATCAACTGTACTTCTTTTTCTATGAAAACCATTGCTATTATTCCTGCATACAATGAAGCTCAAACCATTGCGGATGTACTGACTCGTACACGTGAGTTTGTCGATGGGGTTATTGTTGTTGATGACGGTTCAACAGATGCTACGGCATCCATCGCTCGAACACATGGCGCGATCGTTGTGCGACATCTGATCAATCGAGGACTCGGAGCTTCGATTGGAACCGGGTTTGAGTTTGCGTTGCGTTTGGGAGCTGATGTTGTGGTGACACTTGATGCGGACGGACAACACGATCCAAGCTCTATTCCTGATTTGCTTCAGGCGGTAGGTCAAGGAGCCGATGTGGTGATTGGTTCGCGGATGATTGAACCAACAGACATGCCTTGGTATCGACAATGTGCAAATATGTTGGGTAATCTTGTCACATTGTTTTTGTTTGGTGCCTGGGTATCAGACAGTCAAAGCGGATTTCGCTGTTTTACACGTCATGCTGTTTCTCAGATAGAAATACGCACAAATCATATGGAAGTTTCTTCCGAATTGATCGCAGAGGCAAAGAGACATACACTTCGATTGGTTGAAGTTCCGATTAAAGCACTGTACACAGATTACTCTCTTTCGAAAGGACAAAATTTTTTTGTAGGTATTAAAACATTGATTAAGCTTGTGTTGCGTCGTTTATCTCAATAACGTATGTCATTGATCCAAATTTTTATTGTTTGTTTTTCCTTATTTGCTGTCACGCGTGTGCTGCGTCAGTTTCGTCAGGGAGCCATCACGATTGCTTGGATGATTGTTTGGTCCGTGTTCTGGTTGTTTGTTGGAGGAGTTGTGTTGTCACCACAAACCACTGACACACTTGCCCGTCTTGTTGGTGTTGGAAGAGGAGTGGATTTCATGATCTATAGTTCCATTGTCGCGCTGTTTTATCTTGCATTTCGGCTGTTTGTGAAGATGGAAGATCTCGAACGAGAGATCACCCGACTTGTTCGCAAAATGGGAATGGAAGAAGCGGAAGCATTGCTTCATAAGTCAACTCAATCCACGACATCTGATTCAGAATCTGTATGATGCCAAACGTTGCCATTGTTTACTTGTCGTATAATGGAATTTCCTATCTTGATGAAGTGATTGCTGCGCTGCGAGCATTGGACTATCCAAAGGATCGGTTGGAATTGATTGTTGTTGACAACGCATCGCATGATGGAAGTCAAGACTATTTGCGCAACGTGGAAGGTGTGACGTTGTTTCTCAATGAAGAAAATGTAGGATTTGCTGAAGGGAATAATATTGGAATGCGACATGCAATAGAACAGGGAGCAGTGTACGTATTTTTACATAACAACGATTTAATTTTAGATCCCGCGGCGATCAAAGAGAGTGTTGCGTGTGCGGAGTCTGATCCATCAATCGGAAGCGTACAATCCTTGATGCTGTTGTGGAAACATCGCGATATCGTGAATTCCACTGGTGGAATGATTCATTTTTTGGGATTTGGTTTTGTCAGAGATAATGGAAAAAAATGGGAGCATTGTGCTGTTCAAGATAGGGAAACGATTGCCTATGCAAGTGGAGCAGCCGTATTGTATCGAGTACGTGTCTTACAAGAGATTGGTTTGCTGGATCCGTTTCTTTTTTTGTATCACGAGGATTTGGAACTTGGATGGAGGATTCGACTCGCCGGCTATCGTAATGTGCTTTCCATCAATTCGCGTGCCTACCATGATTATGAATTTAAACGGTCTGTCTCAAAATTTTTTTGGATGGAACGCAATCGATGGCTTGTCCATTTCTCTCATCTCAAATGGCCGACACTGATTCTGCTTGTTCCTTGGATGTTGCTGCTCGAATTTCCTTTGATGGTATTTGCGGTCGTGGGAGGATGGGGAACAGAAAAATTTCGTGTCTATCGAGCATTGTTGCAACCTCGTTGCTGGAACTACGTTGCGCAAAAACGCAAACAGTCACAGCAGATACGTCGTGTGACAGATCGAGTCATTCTCTCGGAGTTTACGAGCAAGATACAACATCAAGAGACCAGCAGTGTGGTCGTTGATTCGATCGGGAATCCAGTATTAACACGTTTGTGGCGATGTATTTACTGGCTTGTTCGATGGTGAACGTAGGATTTATTGTTGTTGCTTTATTATTATGACTCAGAAGAAACCAACAATTGCACAGATTGTATGTACCTATCCACCATATCGTGGAGGTATGGGAAAGGTGGCGCATGAATACACAGAGCGGTTAAGAGAACGCGGATACAACGTGCATGTCTTCACAACGCGTCAACACGTGGATGTGGAGGATCCGGAATATATTCATCGGATTCCAAGTGTGATTCATGTGGGAAACGCGGGAGTCATGCCGTCTTTGTATCGCCGGTTGTCCGGATTTGATCTCATCCATCTGCATTATCCATTTTACGGAGGTGCTGAACCGGTGATTGTTCGCAAGGCATTAAGACACAATCAAGGTCTTGTGATGACCTATCACATGGATGCTACAGCAGACGGCATGAAAGGACTGTTGTTTCATGCGCATCGTCGTGTATTGTTTCCTTGGATTATTGGACGTACAGATCGTCTGTTGGTCAGTAGTGAAGATTATGCAAAGACTTCAGCGCTTGCGGATATTGATGGGGTCATGGATCGTGTGGAAATTCATCCGTTTGGTATTGATTTAGAAACATTTCATCCGGGAACAGAAGACGAATTCAAACAGCGTTTGGGTGCGCGAATGGATGTGCCAACGTTTGTGTTTGTAGGAGGATTAGATAGCGCTCACTATTTTAAAGGATTGCCCGTATTGATTGAAGCGTTGGATCAGATAGCTGAGTTGTCTTGGCAGCTCTTGGTGGTTGGGGATGGTAATCTTCGTTCAAGTTTCGAGGCGACTGTAAGTGCTCGAGGTCTAAGTGACCGTGTGCTGTTTTTGGGAAACGTGACGGATCGTGATTTGCCACGTGTCTATCGATGCGCAGATATTCATGTGTTTCCTTCGACGCGTCGCGCGGAAGCATTTGGGTTGGTGGCATTAGAAGCAGCAGCATCAGGGATTCCATCCATCGCTTCAAGTTTGCCTGGAGTGCGAACAGTGATACAAGACGGCAACACAGGATTGCTTGTTCCGCCAGAAGATATCGCTGAATTAGTAAGCGCCATGACCCTCCTGCTTGAACGACCGGATGTACGTCAACAGTTCGGTTTGGCTGCACGAGATCGTGCAGAACAATCGTTTGCCTGGGATCCGCTTGTCACGCAACTGGAAACAACCTATTGTTCGGTTGTATCTCAACAAACAGGAAGACAGTATCTGTTATGAAGATTGGTGTATTGACAAACTTTTATCCACCAACGCAGCGTGGAGGAGCCGAATTGGTGGCACAACGTGTAGCAGACGAACTCGCTCGTCGAGGTCACAAGGTATTTGTGTTATCTACCATGCCCTATGCAGGGGTGTCCTCACTACGTCCTCATGTGGTTGAAAATCATTTGGAACGCGTCTATCGATTTTTTCCACTCAATCTTTTTCATCTTTCGCGTGCGTCATCCTATCCTCTTCCTGTTCGCTTGCTGTGGCATCTGATTGATCTCTGTGGACCCATTCCACACCGGATCGTTGATCGCCTTATTGATCAAGAAGAACCTGATGTTATTTTGACACATAATGTCAAAGGGCTTGGGGTGCGTGCAGCACGATGCGTGCAAGAACGTCATGTGCGACATATTCATACACTGCATGATGTACAGCTATCAGTTCCGAGTGGTTTGTTGCTGTATGGCACAGAACACGAGTGGATTCATACAGGTTTTTTGCGACGTTGGTATGAACATATGTCAAAGTCTCGGTTTGGAATACGGGATTTGTTTGGGAGACCATGGCATTTTTTGGGGGATTTTTAAGTTCTTGTTGGGTTTTTGG
>CAYIPP010000016.1:0-10702 GCA_964365355.1 uncultured Gammaproteobacteria bacterium | reverse complement strand
TGGTACACGTACACAAAGCGACACGACAGGTGCATTTACATTGAATGTGACAGATGGAACGTACGTGGTTGGATCGTTCATTCCAGGCATGCCCCCTTCAAAAGAAGTTCCTGTGACAGTGACAAGTCATGCGACAACCTATTTGTTGCTTGATGGGGCAACAACAGCGATTACTCCTGCTGCTGCGGCAAGTTCCTTCATCCTTAAACTTGCAAAACCGGATTACACTATTTCCGGAAAAGTGACAGACGGCACAAATGTCGTGCAAGGCGCTTCCGTATATGCCTATCGAACAGATGGTCCAGGGCATGTGAATGCACTGACGGATAGCTCAGGAAATTACACACTCTATGTTGCCAACGGAACATGGAGAGTTGGAACATTCTTGCCGCAGTATGGAAACCTTACAGAAATCACCGTGACGATTAATGGTGCGAGTGCATCGAACCAAAATTTCTCTCCATCTTCAACAGGAACATTTTATGCCGTCTCTGGAACAGTGACGTCTGGTGGCGTAGCTGTCCAGGGAGCATTTGTACGCATTTCTGGAAACAGTACATTTAACGAAACGATCAGTGGTGCGGATGGCACATACAGTTTTAATGTCCCGGAGGGGAACGGTTATGTGATTCGAGCATTTATTCCCGGTGTTGGTGAAAGCGCTGCTCTTGTATCATTCAATGTCTCAGGAGCAAACGTGACAGGAAAGGACATTACTGTTTCTACTCCACGAACCGTGACTATCACGCTTTCCGCCTCTGTGACCGAAGCATTCGTTGAATTGAAGAGCACAACAGGAGTCGGAAACAGGGTGCGTATTTCCAACGCGACTTCAGGTACTCTTTCCGTTCCGGATGGGAGCTACACGGTGAGTGTGGACGTTCCGGGAACTGTGATTGGGCTCACGTCCGTTGCTGCGACTAATGCGGAAACGACAACCTATAGCAGTACAACAGGTATTGTAACGGTCAACAGCAATGAAGGATTGACGGTGACGGTTCCAACACGCAGAACCATTACAGGAACCGTTGTTGATACAAGCTCAGCGGTAATTGCTGATGTGTGGGTGGATTTGAGTAACCCAACGACCGGTGTTCATTTTGGTGCAAAAACAGAAACAAATGGAACATTTAGTTTGAGTATTGCTGACGGCAACTATCAAATAAACGCCATGAAACCTGGCTATTTCCGTGAAACAACTACACTGACGGTTGGAGCTTCGACCGCGGCACAAACCCTGACACTTACTGCAGCAACAACTACCATTGGTGGACAGGTGAAGATTGGATCAAGTGGAGCGGCCAATGCCTTTGTCCGTGCAGAAAAGACCACTGGTGGGTTTGCTGGCACACAGGCGGATGCAAATGGAAACTACACGTTGCCTGTGACCTCCGGACTCTGGCGCGTCTATGCTGTTGCAGAAGGCTATGCGGAAGCGGCGTTTGCAACAAATCCTATTGATGTCACCGGCGGATCTGTAACGGGAAAAGACATTACTCTGACAACAACTGTGACGCTTGCAGCGGTCAAAACAAAGCCAGTGACCCCGGCGAGTGGTGGAACACTTGAGGATACAACCGCTGGTGTGAAGATTACGATTCCAGCAAACGCTCTTGGTTCTGAAACTTCTTCCGGTGAAGTCACAGCAAAAGAGACAAACAACGTGCGCGCGACAAGCACCGCCACCCCTATCAACGGGTTTGATAGTACTGCAAGTACTTACAACGCGGTCGGAAAAGAAATCGATGCCACCAATGCTGACGGTAATCCTATCACCAACCTCAATTCTGATATTACGGTTGAAATGACCTACACACTTGCGGAGCTTATGAACACTTCTTCTGCAACGGATACTTCTATTAATACACAAGCAGAAGCAGACAGCATCAAGATGGCGTATTGGGATGAAACTACACAAAGCTGGGTCACAGGTTCAACAACGATTACGTACAAGGATGCAAGTGAAACCGTGATCACCGATGCGACATTAATCGATACCTCGGCGGAATTTATTGCGCTGGTCGCAACTGTGACTATTTCCGCTTCGACAAATCACTTGTCTCTCTACGCGCCTGTTGTTTCCTCAGATCCTTCCGCTCCCTCGACTCCAACAGGTCTTGCACTTTCAAGTGCAAGCGCAAACCAATTGGTGTTGACATGGATAGCTGTCTCTGGGGCAACTTCGTACGATCTCTATCGCAGCACAACATCGGATGGAACGTATACACGCATTGGAAGTGAACCAACCGTTTCGTCTGGATCCACAATTACGTATACGGATACCGGACTGACGTCGTCAACAACCTATTTTTACAAGATTACCGCACTCAACTCTTCAGATGAATCAGCTGCTTCTGCAGCCATACAAGTTATAACGAGTGGTAGTGGTGGTGGTGGTGGTAGTACAACACCAGCATCAACATCAACACCAGCACCAACACCAGCACCAACAACCACGCTTGTCACCCCTTCTGCATTGACTGCTACAGTTGTGGGAAGCACACAAATTAATCTTTCTTGGGCTTCCGTGACAGGAGCTACGGGTTACATTCTTTCTTACAGTCTCTCTTCAACCGGAACATTCTCTCCCATCTCCATAACAGGAGCATCAACCGTCACCTATCAACACAAAGGACTTACGGCAAACACAACGTACTACTATAAAGTTGCCGCAACCAGTGGATCTACCACATCGACCGTATCCAATGTTGTGTCTGCAAAAACCATAGCAGCGACAACCCCAGTCATTGTCACACCTGTGCCAATTACAACAATTCCTGTTGTGCCTGTTGTGGCCACACCTCCCCCAGCAACCGCCATAACAACACCTGTCGCAACACCTACTACTGTACGTGATCTTGAAAAAGAACGTGCAGCGCTCAAGGATTTCACAAAGCAGTTTGCACGTCTTCCAAAGAGTTCAGATGATTGGAAGTGGGTGAACGAAAAAGCGTATGGAACATCGGAAGTTGTGAGCACAACAACACCGGCCGCAAAGCCGGCGGCACGTGATCTTGAAAAAGAACGTGCAGCGCTCAAGGATTTCACAAAGCAGTTTGCACGTCTTCCAAAGAGTTCAGATGATTGGAAGTGGGTGAACGAAAAAGCGTATGGAACATCGGAAATGGTGAGCACAACATCAACGTCTTCAACTGAAGGCTATACGAGTAATTTAGGCCCTGGATCGACCGGTGAGAATGTCAAACGATTGCAGGCGTATCTGGGAATCAAACAAACGGGCAATTACGATAGTGCAACGACTCAAGCGGTGAAGTATTACCAAAATACCCAAGGAATTACGCCAGTGAATGGATTGCTTGGTCCAAAGACACGGGCAGCAATAAATGGAAGCGCCCTTTAATGAATCCACTAAATTAGAACACAAAAAAATCTCAGATTCATTCTGAGATTTTTTTTAGCTCACAATGTAAAAAAAGAACCGCACCCGGAGATGCGACCCTGTGAGAGGTAGAAGACTGGATGTGTCAGTTTGTTTGTGGAAACAAAGCAGACACAAATTTTTTCACACGCTCGCGTAATACAGAATCTGATCTGGCACGAGCCACCTGAGGCAGCGACCTACCAATGGCGGCAAAAATTGCCTTTCGTCGATCTGGATGTCCTGAATCCAAACTCGCATCAAGCAAATCGTGCATCAGTGTCATCCTATCCGGTTGACCACGACCACCGGTCCAATTCAACGTGTGGATATTCCATTCGTCAGGATGTTGACTAAGCCAGTCAGCAAACCTGACATTTCGAAGCAAGTTCAATAGACTGATTGCATCACTTACGCGTTCAGCCTCGGACGGATACAGCAGGATGTCTGATCTATCAAAAATGAACGCGTGTGTGGCTTCGTGTCCAACAGCAAAGACGAAATTTATATGATCCGTCATTCGTTGTAAGTTGAAATCATCGTCAAGCGCCACCCAAATTGTCCTATCGTTTGCTGATATGTAGGTATGTCTATAATCATACCGTGCCGGCAGAATCTGGTAACCATCAATTCCACCTGTCACCTGATCAAAGACCTTCCACGCCACATGGAGCACATCTGGTGGAAATTCATCAGCTTGTGCTGATGAAATACAGAAACCAACGGCCAATAGACACACGACACTACTCTTTCCTTTTGTCATTTTACCACCTCCAATTCTAGAAAATGACCTGCAATGTTATCAAAAAAATCCAATTTTGTCAACCAATCTGTCGTCCATCAGCTAAAGTGTCCTCATCTAGCTGTCAGCGAATATTCCCTGAGCCTGTCGAAGGGATTTACGAATGCATACTTGACCCTTCGACAAGCTCAGGGGATATTCAGACGCTAAATTTCGAGCACACATTATTTGCTTAAGCACATCCTAGTTCCCTGAGCCCATATTATCCCCAAGCCCACGTTATTCCCTGAGCCTGTCGAAGGGTATTTTCTCGCTATCTTTCCTATGCCTTCGACAAGCTCAGGCAATAACAAAGAATTTTGCAACGGTCTCTACCTATCAATGCATCGCAGCCATTTTTTTTTGAACAAAATTAGTCTTGTTTTGTTGCTTTCTTTTATGACACACCAATGACATCATATTTTTTATTTACAAACACTTATCCACAGACTTGATTGTCTGTTTTATTTTTTCCTTATTTTTTGCAAAAAAATTGGGATGGAAATGGAAAAACTCTGTTGACCTGTGTTGAATCGTGGGATAAAATGGTTTTGAGTGGAAGAAAGTGGGGATCCTACATGTCGAGAAATTGAGATGTAGGGTGCTCACTTTTATTTACATAAAACACGAGCGTTCCACTTCGTCTCTTTATCTATGTTCATCGGTGAATACAAACATACACTTGATGAAAAAGGCAGAATTGCGATTCCATCAAAGTTTCGCAAACAATTAGCTAAAGGGGCGGTCGTTACCAGAGGGTTAGACACGTCCCTCTTCCTGTTTCCTAAGGAGGAGTGGGACAAGCTTGCAGAAAAGTTGGCAAGTTTGCCCCTGGGGCAGTCCAACAGCCGTGCGTTCGCCCGACTCATGCTTGCGGGTGCAATGGATGTTGTGTTGGATAAACAGGGGAGGGTCGTGTTGCCGGAATACCTTCGAGAGTATGCTGGAATGAAAAAGAATCTTGTTTTAGCCGGAGTATTTAATCGTCTCGAATTATGGGACGAAGACAAATGGGAGAAGTATAAGAAGAACGTGGAAAGTGATGTGGATAGTGTGGCAGAGAAATTAGGAGAGTTGGGATTTTAGGGGTGGGAGCGGGGGGATGTACTACAGGATTGGGCAGTGGGTTGTGTTGGCTGTTTGGCAATATGACCGGCTGTCCAAATCTTCGGTAGTCGCCGAAGCATAACGGAGGATTGCGACCCAAATATGCAAAAACATATTCCAGTCCTTCTCAATGAGGTCATTGAGTACCTCAAACCGGAGCCGAATCAATCTTTCATTGACGGTACCGTGGGGCAGGGGGGACACGCCGAGATGATTCTCGAACGTGTCACCTCTGTGGTCCGTCAGAAAGCTGCGACAGGCAGATTACTTGGTATCGATCGCGATGCTCGGAATCTGGTTGTGGCAAAAGAGTGTCTTTCTCGTTTTGGTGATGCTGCTGTGCTCGTGCACGACAGTTATGCCAATGTCAACATTCATGCCTGTGTTCATCAATTTACTCACGTCAATGGAATCGTATTGGATCTTGGGTTCAGCTCTGCTCACGTTGACGATCCAAGCCGTGGGTTCTCATTTCGGTCTGATGGACCTTTAGACATGAGATATGACGTATCAAGTGGAATAACCGCAGCGGATATCGTCAATACCTGGAGTGAAGATGAACTTGCACGCATGTTCCGACTGTATGGGGAAGAACCAAAGGCACGCGACATTGCAAAAGCGATTTTGACGCGTCGTAGAAAACACCTGTTTGAACGAACCGGTGAATTCTCAGAGTGTGTAAAAGAGGTGGTGTTCCAAAAGGGAAAAATCCATCCAGCCACGCAAGTGTTCCAAGCCTTGCGTATCGCCGTGAACGACGAGTTGGGCGAGCTTACGCGAGCTCTTCCAGATTTTGTTGATCTCTTAATTCCAGGAGGACGTCTTGCTGTTATCACGTTTCATTCTTTGGAAGATCGATTGGTCAAAACGTTTATGAAAGAGCGTGGAGACCTGCAGGTGATTACCAAACATGTGATCACACCTTCCGTACGTGAACTTCAAGACAATCCACGCGCACGCAGTGCGAAATTACGTGTCGCTGAAAAATATTCGTGATTATTCGATCTTCTCAACATTGAATGACAGTTCGTTGAACAACTTCTCGTCAGCAAAGTTTTATGAAACGAAAGACCATCAATTTTGTAGAGATCGCCACATACGACCCCACCGTATGACTTCCTATTCCCACGCCCTTTCATCTTCCTATTCATCGAATCCCCGTCATGTGGGTTCATGGATTTACGCACACGTTTCTTGGTTGAATATCGTGAGTTTGAGTATGTTGTTTGTTCTGTGTTTGTTCTCGATTGTTCAAGTAAATCATTCGGTTTCAAAAGGATATCAGATTCGAGAATTAGAAAGTCAGGTTCATGGATTGACGCTTGTGAATCAAAAACTAGAAGTTGAAACGCATCAAGCCCAGGCACTGACAACGATTGCACGTGCAACAAAAATGCTTGGACTTGTGAAAGCGGATCAGCCAACGTATCTGAGCACAATCGTTCCGTCCTACGCTCTTGCAAAATAAACGGAGAAAGTATGTTACAAGCAACATTACTCGACACAGATCAAGCGATGCGTGCGTTTCAACAAATTAACTGGCTTCAACCGAGCTGGGATTTGTTTATTGTTCTGTTTTTTGTCATTGCATCGTTGCTCTATGGAATTTCGCTTGGTCGTGATCGCATCATTGTCATCTTGGTGTCGATTTACATGTCGCTGGCGATTGTGAATTACATTCCATTTATTGCTGAATTTACGGCAAAGATTTCCGTGAATGATGCATTTGCTCTTCGTGTTTCCGTCTTTTTAGGTATTTTTATCTTACTCTTTTTCTTCTTATCGCATTCAGCTTTATTGCGAACATTGGGACATGCAACGGTTCAGGGTCCATTGTGGCAGGTGATGATATTTTCGTTCTTACACGTTGGATTGTTAATTAGTGTGACCTTGTCATTTTTTCCTGCAAACTTATCGCACGTTCTTTCGCCTGTGACACAAGGATTTTTTACCGGCAATTTTGCTCGAGCCGCATGGGTTTCGTTACCGGTGCTTGCCATGGTTGTCTTGGGGCGTAAAGTTGATGACTAATGAAGTGAACGAGTTGTGAAAGGACCGAAGGTCTTTTTTAGTTTGTGGCTTTGTGGCTTCATGTTATACTTTTCCCAGATATGCAACTCTCTTTTTACAATACACTGACGAGAAAAAAAGAGGCTTTTTCGCCTTTGAAAAAAGATTCTGTTCGAGTGTATGCCTGCGGTCCGACGGTCTACTGGTTTGCCCATATTGGAAATATGCGCGCATTTTTATTTGTAGATGTGTTGCAGCGGACATTGAAATACGCAGGATACAACATCCATTTTGTGATGAATATTACTGATGTCGGTCATCTCACCGATGATGCAGACACGGGAGAAGACAAAATGTTGCTCGCTATGAAACGCGAGGGGAAAACAGCTTATCAAATCGCAGAATTTTATACAGATAGATTCATGAGCGATTTGAAAAAATTACATATTGAACCCGCACGCGAATATCCAAAAGCGACAGAGCACATTCAAGAACAAATCGAGATGATTCAAGCAATTGAGCGAAACGGATTTACGTATCAAACTTCAGATGGAATGTATTTTGATACTTCCAAACTTTCAACGTATGGCATTTTATCAGGTCAAAAATCTGATGAGAAGAAAGCGGGGGCGCGTGTTGATATGAAAAAAAAAAAGCATCCAACCGATTTTGCGCTATGGAAGTTTTCTCCAGATGAAGGGAAACGCGAAATGGAATGGGATTCACCGTGGGGAGTTGGGTTTCCTGGTTGGCATATTGAGTGCTCAGCCATGTCAAAAAAATATCTTGGTTTTCCATTCGATATTCATACAGGTGGTGTTGATCACATCGCGGTTCATCACGAAAATGAACTTGCACAATCCGTCGGATGCTGTGGTGTGTATGAAGCACAATTCTGGATGCACAGTGAATTTTTAACCATGGATGGAGGGAAGATGAGTAAGTCACTCGGAAATTTGTTTACACTCAGTGATCTTGAGACAAAAGGTTTTGATCCATTGGCTTACCGATATTTTGTGCTTGGTGCACAGTATCGAACGAAATTAAATTTTACGTTTGAAGCATTACAAGCCGCACAACATGCCCTTCGTCATTTGCAAGAGGTTGTACGTGATTGGGATCAACCACGTGTCGGATGTGCAGAGTATGAAGAACGATTTGCTCAGGCGTTGGCAGATGATCTCAATACTCCTCAAGCATTGGCAGTTGTTTGGGAATTAATTGATGATGCAGTGCTCCCAACTTCAGCCAAGGCAGAATCTCTTTTGAAATTTGATCAAGTTTTAGGATTGGGATTGCATGCATTTGTGGCAAAGCCGCTTGAGATTCCTGAAGATATTCGTGTGCTTGTTGAACAGCGTGAACAAGCACGTTCGGCAAAACATTGGAAAGAATCAGATACATTACGCAGTCAAATTGAAGCACAAGGATTTGAAGTCGAGGATACAACGAATGGTCCAAAGATTTGCTTAAAGTATTAACATTAGCTCGCGTATGAAACGAATTGCATTAGTTTTTCTTTTATTGAGCTTTTTGGGAGTTGGTTGCACAAAACCCATTGTTCATTCGATTGGGACTTCTCATTTTGGTAGATTGGTTGGTGGATCAGTGACAGAAAGTCCAATTGATGGGGGTTGGGTTCGTCCGCATCCAGGTCCTTTTTGGTGGGATAAAATTGAAACAAGCCAGGATGTGTATGATTGGTCAGAGGCTGATCGAACGGTGAAGTATTGGGAAAGTCGCAATCAAGCGATCTTGGCAACGCTTTGGCCGTTTGCTCAATGGGATCAGACACGTTGTCATGCAAACGAAGCCAAAACTCAAGATCCGTTTGGAGATCAAGACGTGTGGCTCATGAGTGTATGCCATGTGGAATCGTATCAAGAATGGATTGGAAATGTTGTTGAACGTTATGATGGAGATGGGATTGCTGACATGCCGGGTTTGACCTACCCAATCACCCATTGGGAAATTGCTCATGAACCGGATTTGCAAACTCCGGATCTTTCATTTTTTCAATATTCACCACTTGCGTATGAAGAATTATACGCGCTCGCGTTTGATGTCATCAAACAAACAGATCCAAACGCAACGGTGCTGTTTGGTGGGATGTCAAGTATGAGTCCTTCAGCACAAACGTATTGGAAATCCATTCTTGAACATCAACGAGATCGGGTCAATGTATTCACTATTCATTCCATTGCGTCTTCGGATCAATTTTTTGCAAAAGAATATCATGAATATCTGGATGTACTTGGATTTGTGAATCAGCCGTATTGGATCACGGAAGCGTTGGTTGGTTCTCAAATTTTTCAACGTGATGAAGAGATGAATGCACAAATGACATTGGTTGGTTACGTACAAGCGTTCGCCAATGGAGCTGAACGGATTTTCAATGTTGGCAAGAACGATCCAACCGGTGGTCCGGGAGAAGCATCAGAACACACATTTATTGTGGTTGTGAAGATGATTGATGGGTTTGAAACAGCCGAGTGGATTGGAAAAGAAAGTTTGGTTCAATTTACGTTTTCAGATCGAGACGTCTATGCTGCGTGGGATGGTGTCCAACTTCCACTGACAGTTCAAGGGGAAGTAGAAACCATTCGTTATGATGGAACAAAACAACCAATGGATGCACGGGATGTGAGGGCAGATGTTCCCATGTTTGTGGTGGTGAAAAAGGGAACGTAGTTGGGAGTTGAAACTAGTGATCTTATGGAAAAAAAATATGTTGCGAGCAAAGCATTTCTCATTAATCCTCAGGGAAAGGTGTTGTTGTTGAGGCACACGATCTGTCCGGATCAAATGCACTATGTTGGAACATGGGACGTACCTGGTGGACGTATGGAAGAAGGCGAACATCCGTTAGAAACACTCAAACGTGAAGTGTTTGAAGAAACAGGTTTGAACATCAACACAGCTCAAGCGCGACCATTTCATGTTGATATGTGGGGAGTTGGTGGTGATGTGGAACATCATCCCATTGTTGGAACATTTTATCTCGTGTTGGTTGGAGAAGATCCCGTTCGTATTTCTGAGGAACACAATCAACTCTTGTGGCATGATCCTCGTCAATCTATTCCAGAAGATGCAAGCCCGATTGTTCAACGAGCAATGGATTCGTACCGAAAGGCCGAAGGGATCGTGACTGCGTCGGACGATCAGATCAAAGGTCACGAAGGGTTTGGCATGATTCAATTGTTTACTGGAAACGGAAAAGGGAAGACAACAGCGGCTCTTGGTGAAGCATTGCGTGCGCACGCCATCGGAAAAAATGTGGCGTTTGTCTATTTTGATAAGGGTGGTGTGACACATTATTCTGAACGAACGATGTTGGATCAATTGGGAATTCGGTATGTTGCCACAGGTCGAGATCGTATTGATTCCAAAACCGGTCGTTTTGATTTTTCGATTCAGGACATTGA
>CAYIPP010000015.1:0-10762 GCA_964365355.1 uncultured Gammaproteobacteria bacterium | reverse complement strand
CTCGTTCGCAATGACAGAATGAATAGGAGTTTTGCAACAGTCTCTATTCGTGCCTAATGAGTTTAGCGTTCGTAAATCCCTTCGACAGGCTCAGGGAATAACGAGGGATGAATAAGATTGGGGGTCAGGGTATACATTCAGATCAGCTAAAAAATATTGACCTAAAAAAAGCAGCGAATCTTTGAAAGAAACGCTGCGTGTGAGAATTTACGGACACCCATGGATTTGCGCACCCTCATATGAAAGTGCGTCGCAGTTGAGCTCCAACAACTCATTAGAACGATGGCGAGTAGATGAAACTCGCTTCTTCTTCGTGGCCGAAGGTGAAGGCACAACAGGAGACGTCACTGTTGGAGTTGCAGAAGAGGAAGGCACAACCGGAGACGTCACTGATTGAGTCGTTGAAGACGAAGTTGTTGATGATCCGCTTCCGGCAATCCAATCGTTAAGCCATGGGAAGAACATCACGGTCAAGATGCAAAGTGCTGCCAGAACTCGAATGAAAACACTCATTCCTACCCAACGCTCCATCGCGACAACTGCCAATGTAATCACGACGGCAGCGATCAGGAATCGCGACACAATCGCCAGCGCATGCTTATTCATGAGGAAATGCCACACAGGCGAAGAAACCGCTTGTGCACCACCGAGTGCAGCTACATGCCAAGCGTGGCGCAAGGCATAATCAGCAAGGAGAATACCGAGTACGATTAGCCAACCGAACCGCACACCGTTTCGCAGCAGTCGATAAGCCCGAACCTGTGCATCTGTCACTGCCCACTGGGCAGGTGCACTAGAGGCAAGAACTTTGTAGCCCATGCCAATGGCAATGCCCATCAGAGCAAGGGCAATACACAGAATTCGTGCGCGAACCGACGACTCCAGGAACAGAGCGCCGATATCGAAAATGAATACCGGAACCAGCATGAATGTGAAACGCCAACCGAATTCCGCGAGCCATTCATTTGATGCTTTGAGCACGCGCACGGCAAGCGGGTGCAAAATGGCCTGCGCGATCCGTAGTAAAAATAGCAGCACAATAATGACAGTTGATCCGACCGTCATCAGCGCCGCCGCCAACCATCCAGGCTCTGTGTAGAGCGTTCCGGTTAGTGGATTGGCAACTGGATGATCATATGGCATCAGCGCCCCAAACATGATCGCGACAAACGAACCTAGAAAAAGACCGACGATCAGAAGATTCGCGATGATGACAAATGCCAGAAGCGTCTTCATCCAAATGCGTACGCTGCGAGGAATCCGACCTCTGTCCACCCACGTATCCACGGCAAACAGCTTGACCCGATTCCAAAACTCCAGAGAACTTCCCAGTGCGACCCTGAATGAATTGATGATTGATCTCAGAATAGTAGGCGTAAAACGTCCATTGATCGCTTGCGGATTGTACTCGATGGCAATCTTTTTCAAAAACGGAATGCCTTCTTTTCCAACCACATCCTTGATCAGATCAACATATGCGTCGGTCTCAAGTGTTGAGCCATGTCCAATGCTCGCCCCAAGAATGATGAACAGTTGCTGAACATCCACGCCAGCGCTCGTCCACCAATCCTTAGGCTTTGCAAGTAGACCCTTGACCATCTCCATATCCGCCTGATCAATCCGTAGGTTTTCACCCAAACGAATGACTGCATCTTCAAGCGTAATTTCCTCGAACGGGAACGGCTCAGCTGGCACTGGCTCCGTACGAGATTGTTGACCTTTACCACCACCAACCTGTCTGGTCGTTGCCTTGTGTATGTCGTCCCACATAGCCTTGTAGGCATTCCACGTCGGATTATTCACAATCGGCACTCTGTCTGATGAACCCCTGCGAATAGTGCCATCACTCTGACGAGCTATGACGAACACTTGATTTGGTATGAAACGAGTAACAGCCACCGTATCCAGACTCTTATTCCTCTGATCGCTGGGTGTCTCCGCATCCGAACGCACCTTGTCGACTTCTCTGTTGATGTTTGCGTGTACACGATCGATGTCCTGTACTGCATCACGCATGCCTGCAAACGCACCAATAAGTGCACTTGGTCCACCGACCTTGAGAATCATTTTTGCCTGCTTCACAGACGGATGAGTGTGATCGGGCAAAATCGCATCCAGAAACTTGGAGTTTCCAAGCAAATGCCCAAGTGTGGCACCCAGTGCAGGCAAGGCAAATCCTGGAAGAATCCTAGCTGCTTGCATGATCGGCCCTTGAGGATTCACAAGTGCATACAACACGCGCTTGGTGATATCCTTATCGGATAAACTGGCTGCAACAGCACTTCTAATTTCCTGCGCGACCAGCTCGTGAGCTGATGCCTCAATGGACTCGCCCAGTACCAATCTTCCAAACTCGTTCATGTGGTTTCTCCTGTGCGGTTTATCCGCGTAATGGTTAACTTGTAAGGAACAAAATGCTGTTCCTCAAAGCGCGTTTCCGCACAATGAGAAGACAAGTTTGTATCACAAAAATCCAATTTTGTCAATCAATTTACTGTTTCCTCGTCATTGCGAGCGGGTGTTTACCAGCTCTCAGCTAAACTCAGTGATATCCAACAGAGCTTTTTCTTGAATCATCTTCGTCAGTTTCGGACGATCAGTGTTGCGATTTAACAGCACTGCCCCGATCATTCGACCTTGATTGGTATGTAATTGCCCAATACCATCTTTTTGTCCAGATCCGACAACATGCACTTCATCCGCGTGTTCTCGTGCGACATTTCCTATAAAAATAGTTTCCATGCCAAGCACATTGATGGCATAAGACGACACAAGAGAAAACACTGTTTTCTCCCCTGCCATATTTTTCGCTGCAACCAGACCTTGCATGTGTGCGTTCATCCAGTTGCCAACTGTCACATGCTTTTCACTATGCACATCAAACACATGAGCAACATCCCCAGCCACAAATACATTCGGCAGAGTTGTTTGTAAATATTCATCGCAATCGATTCCTGCGTTCATTTTCAATCCTGCGCGTTTCATCCAGGCATCTTCTAACTCCAATCCGATACCAACTCCCAAAATCGAACAAGAAATGATCCCTTTGGATGTTTCAAGGCCTGTACATTCTTTTTCTCCGAGCGTCTTGATAAACGCCGCTTCCGGCACAACCAGAACTCCTTGATTTGTCAGATGCGTGTTAATGAAATTTCCTAATTCCGGCTGTAATACTTTTGACCAAAAATATGAACCACGAAACGCAATGGTGGTTTGTATTGAAAAATGGGCAAAAATATTGAGATACTCACACGCGATAAATCCACCTCCAAAAATAACTCCGGTTGCCTTCGACCCTTGCTCTTGCATGAGTTGTGCAAGATGATCGGCGTCATCAAGTGTTCGCAGGTAAGACACACCTCGCAAATCCTCAGACAAGACTCTTGCGTTTCCACCTGTTGCAATCAGCACGTTGTCAAATGGAAGTTCCCGACCATTGGAAAGTGCGACAAACTGATGTGTTGCATTGAGTTCTGTGACGGAAACACCAGGTATCCATTCAATGTTTTTTTCTGAATACCAACGCTCTTTTTTTATAAACACACGTTCACGCGAAACTTTTCCAATCAAGTAAGGTGTTAACAGCACACGTGAATAGAGTGGATGAAACTCTTCTGAGACCAGCACAATTTCCGCACCGGTATCGAGCTTTCTCAATTCTTCCGCTGCGGTTGTTCCGGCAATTCCACCACCAATGATCACATGTCGCATACTTATAATTCCGGAAACAACTGATTCCCTTCTTCATCAAAAATAACAATAGCAAGTGTTGGACACGACTGTGCGGCAAGCAGAATGTTTTCTTTTTCCTCTTCTGTGACATCCAACCATCGCTCATACCTTGAACCATTTGGTTGCTGTCCGTGATCGTAGACAAACGCTTTATTTTCCTCATTAAGTTGAAACGTTTCTGGTGCGATCGTGACACAAGACGCGGCTCCAATACACAAATCTTCATCAACTTTTACTTGAATTTTTGGCATACGTTTATCCAAAATATTTTTCTTTATAAAAACGAATTAACTCTTCAACCGCAGGCAGACAACTTGGATTTCCTATTCCCACTTTTGTTTTTTGTTGCACAAGCTCAAGTGTATGCGCTCCGTCCAACACCGCTTCTTCAATATCATGATCAGTCACTTTCGAGACAGGATCAATGATACGATAGGCTTCCACAATCATTTTATCGAACTGTTCTGTACGTCGATAATAATCATTGATCGCGTCGCGTAGCGCTTTATCACACAACACAGAACAATGAAATTTACGTTGAGGTAGGCCACCCAACCGTTCCATAATATCTTGCGGTTTGAGTTTTCGCGCTTCTTCGAGCGTCATCCCTCCGTTTTCTGTCACCATCACAGACGCCATAGATGTTGATGCAATCGCGCTTCCACATCCAAAGGTTTTCCATTGAAAATCTAGAATGCGTTCCGTAGTTGGATCAACCTTCATCCAGACGCGAAGCTCATCACCACACGCAGGCGAACCAACTTTTCCGATTGCATTAAATTCGGTCTCATCAACATCATCTTTGCGAAAATTTTTTGGATGAAAAAAATGTTCCTTCACAACGTCGGAATAAAACCAGGATTGTTTTTTATCTCGTGAACTCACGTCTGCCATAGAATAGTCGTTTATTGAAAATATTTTTCATCAACTCGAACAGGACTCAAAGCTCGCAATTTTTCTACAAGTGGAGGAAGTGTTTGTATCACGTAATCAATATCCTCTTGTGTTGTCGCGTGTCCCAATGAAAATCGCAAAGATCCATGCGCGACTTCATACGGTAATCCAAGAGCCAAAATCACGTGGGATGGATCAAGAGATGCACTTGTGCAGGCAGATCCTGTCGAAGCAAAAATACCCGCCGCATCCAAATACAATAACAATGCTTCTCCCTCGATATCCATGATGGAAATATTCACATTATTTGCCAGTCGCTTTGTCGGGTGCCCATTCAAACGGACTTTTGGAATGCTGTTGAAGATTCCTTGAATCAAGCAATCACGTAAGGGAATTAATCGCTTGGTTTCCTGTTCACGCGTAGCTTGTACAAGATCAAGTGCGGTTGCCATCCCAATGATTCCAGCCACATGCTCTGTTCCACCACGAAGAGCACGTTCTTGTGCACCACCAAATTGAAGTGGTTGCAACTTGATTCCACGTTTGACATACAAAGCCCCAATACCTTTTGGTCCGTACATTTTCGATCCGTTGATGGTGAGAAGATCAACATGTAATTGTTCAACATCAAGAGAAAGAAACCCACTTGCTTGGCAGGCATCCGAATGAAACACCGGCCAAGATTGTTTTTTCTCTTGACGAAATTTTTGTATGGCGTTTCCGATTTCACTCACCGGCTCGATGGTACCGATTTCATTATTTGCATACATGATCGACACCAGAATCGTGTCATCTCGAAGTGCATCAACGACTTGTTGAACGGAAATGATGCCATCTTTATCAGGCTTCAAATAGGTCACAGCAAAACCTTCTTTCTTTTCAAGATGCAACATCGCTTCCAGCACGGCGTGGTGTTCGATGGCAGATGTAATCAGATGTATGCCGTGCTGTTTATTCGCACGAGCAAAACCCAGCACGGCTAAATTATCAGATTCTGTTCCGCCGGAAGTAAAGAGCAATTCATCGGGTCGTGCATGAAGCTGCTTGGCGATTTGTGCACGCGCAGAATCGATAGCATCTTTAATCATTTTTCCAACAGAATGAAAACTGGATGGATTACCAAATTTTTCACCAAAATATGGCAACATCGCCTCGCTCACACGAGGATCTATTGGGGTGGTTGCCGCATGATCTACATACACAAATCGTTCGTTCATAGCTGATGGAGGGTAACAAAAAAACCATCAAGTTGCAAGCCATCTTTCGCCTTGCAAACAAGCAAAAAATTATTCGAGTCCCTCATCCTCATCAAATTCCGTAAAGAATGCTGGATCAGCAAGATACTGTTTCAAGCATGTTTCACTACAACATGTGATCACTTGTTCATCAATCTCTTGCGTTACTGCTGCGCTTAAAACCTCGACTGAAAGGTGGCAGACATCACACTCGTCAGCATGAATTTCGAGTTGAGTTTGGTGAGTCATACGATGAGGTGGTGTCTATAGTGCAAAGTAAAAATTAACCAATCGTGCGATAACGTAACCAACCAATGCGGCAGACAATGAAACGAACACCATTTCAAATCCACTTCTGGCAGCCGACCGCTTTGTAAATTGAGATGACCAGACACCCACTAAAAACAGTACGATCGCTGTTGCCGGAATGGATACAACAAGCGCAAGAGGAATCGAAAGGAAAAAGTAGGGAGTGAGCGGAACAAATCCACCGACAAAATAACAAACACCCATCACCATACCCGCGCGAACAGGCTGTGCATGTTTGTCTATCCGTAAACCATCTTTCTTATGTAAAACATGCTCAACGGCAACTGCTGATTTTGATGAAAGATAGCTGCCGGCAGCCATCGACGTGCTTTCGGCTGCGATTAAAACCAAACCTGATAAAATCACGATGTAGGTATTGTTTGCACCAATCGCAATTCCGGTAACAGCGCCAAGTGTTGAGACAAGTGAATCCTCAAGACCGAAAATAATTTCACGAATGGATTCCATGACAACTCTTCGCATCGTCTTTCTTTTCATATAAGAAAAGTATAAACTTTGTTTGAAGAAAACCCAAACTTTTTTTATGAACATTCCACAATCTATTCATCCATTCTCTCAAAAAACTTGTCTTGTGGTCGCTGACCATACTCACGCTCGGTTATTTCTACTTGAAGGTCAAACCGCACAAGAAATGGTATCCATCTCAAGCGAGTATCCACCAAAAGATAACATGGAACGTACTTCAATGGTTACACCCTCAGGTGCCCACTCTGCGGAAGAATCAGAGCAACTTGAAAAGTTGTCATGGAAATCACTTGCAGAAAAAATTGAACATCAATTAATGCATGATCTAGCAAAACATGCATATGAAGAGATTATTTTTTTTATTCCTGAAGATGCTGTCCGTCAAATTCAAAAGACGATGAATAAAGATATCCTCGCAAATACAAGCCATCTATTTCCAAAAATCCTCACAAACTATCCGCTTCCAAAAATTCTCGAGCATCTGTCGGATGAGTTGAACAAAATATGAGAGTCTGATACATTTTGGTCGCTATAGTCATCGCACTATGATGGCCACGTGGCGAAGTGGTAACGCAGGGGTCTGCAAAACCTCGATGCGCCGGTTCGAACCCGGCCGTGGCCTCCATGAGAAAAACGATCTGGTTTCCCAGACCGTTTTTTTAAAACACCTCAACTGTTGTGTGTTTCACACCAAACCTTTTTGCATCACTCTTCTGTTTCATCCAAATATCCATTTTGTAGTTGTAACGCGCGTTCATGCGGTCTTCCACATAAAAGACACGGTTGCCGTACAATTCCGGTATTCGCACGCGTGTTCCAAGTGGCAAGAAGTTTGCAGCTACGACGTTTTCTTCATCGCGTGCACACACATCAAGTCCGGAAGCTGTAATACAAGGTGAATCATCTGTTTGACCAGGCTCAGACGTATACGCTGTCATCGGGATGGAATAGGTTCGACGTGGAAGCGCTTCTTGAGATTCCGGCAAATGACCGTACGGACGTGTTTCATTTTTCATCTGTTCAATAATCAAACCCACCGTCTGAGAGTCTGGTAACATTTGTTCATATTCCATGTCCGCATTCGCAATGACAGGAAAGAAGACAGAAGCAATCATCACAAGCATAAACATCCCTATGGATGCTTTTGCTGTCACGTGTTTCTTTTGTTTGCCAGCCTGAATACATGGGGATGAAATCCAAGATGTCACCGTACGAATATAGTAGATATCTTCTTCCCACAAGCTCTTTAATTGTGTTTTGCAGTGATTCCACATACCCCATATCTTCCTCCATTTGGCAGACACGGGACATGCGAAATTCGATAAAATACAAAACTCCCTGTTTCTTGGGAGCATTTTAATAGTAGCACGAAAATCGTCTTTCGTCAATCAACACTTATCCTCAGGATGGAAAAATTGGGCAAAAACGGCTATCCTAAAGCAATCTATGACACGTTATACATACAATCAACAAAGTTGGGGAAAACAAAAGCCACACACACCTCTTTTCCGATCTCAGCTCATCAAAAATTTTATCTTAGCCGGAATCGCTCTTGGATTTGTAGGACTCATAGGACTACTCATCCTTATAGCATTTGCAAGCCGTAATCTTCCAAATCCAAACTCACTGACCCAACGAGCTATTTCCCAAACAACCAAAATTTTTGATCGAACAGGCGAGCATTTGCTTTACGAAATTTTTGGTGATGAAAACCGTACCCTGAAAAAAGTCCAACAGGGATTTTGTAAAGATGATGATGCTCTTGAGACAGATGCACATGGCATCCCACTTTTTGCTCTTCAAGCAACCATCACTGCAGAAGACAGAAATTTTTGTAAACACGGTGGCTTTGATGTGAAAGGATTTGCACGAGCTGTGTTCGAAAATTTGCGAGGGCATCGTGTAGGTGGTTCCACACTCACACAACAGCTGGTGAAGAATGCAATTCTTTCCAACGAAAAAACCTTTACGCGAAAAATCAAGGAACTCGTTCTTTCTTTGGAATTAGAACGACGATATTCAAAAGATGAAATCCTTCAAATCTATTTCAATGAAATCCCTTATGGTTCGACGTATTACGGAATAGAAGCCGCTGCACAAAATTTCTTTCATAAAAGTGTCAACGAACTCACACTTGCCCAAGCAGCCACGCTTGCTTCCCTGCCAAAATCTCCAACCACGTATATCAATAACCCGGACAGATTGCTTGCTCGTCGAAATTATATCTTGGGTGAAATGAAAAATCTTGGTTTTATCTCACAAGAAGAACTTGATAAAGCGCTTGCAGAAAAAACATCCCTTGAACCTCGTCTTTCTAATATCCAAGCTCCACATTTTGTTTTTTATGTAAAGGAACAACTGGAAGAAACCTATGGATCAAAAACAGTGGAAGCAGGTGGACTCAAAGTCATTACCACACTGAATTATGAGAAACAACTGATCGCAGAAGAAGAAGTGAAAAAACATGTAGAAGAAAAAGGTGTTGAACTCAAATTTAGCAACGCAGCGCTTGTTGCTATGGATCCGAAAACCGGACAAATTCTTTCTCTGGTCGGATCTAAAGATTTTTTTGCAGACGATATTGATGGTCAGGTCAACGTAACGACTCGACTCAGACAACCAGGTTCAAGCTTTAAACCTATTGTGTATGTAAAAGCGTTTGAAGATGGGTATACCCCAAACACTGTTCTTTGGGATGTCAGCACAGACTTTCCTGCTCCAACAGGAACCTATACACCTCATAGCTACGACGGAACAGAACGAGGACCTGTCAGACTGCGAGATGCTCTACAGATGTCCCTTAATATTTCAGCAGTAAAATTACTGTATCTGATCGGGCTTGAACCAACACTCGATTTTGCGACATCTTTAGGCTATTCCTCTTTTTCCGACCACAGTGCGTTTGGACTCTCTTTGGTGTTGGGAGGTGGAGAAGTTCAACTCCTTGAACATACTGCCACGTATGCGACTTTCGCTAACGAAGGCATTCACCAAAATCCGGTGTCGATTCTTCGCGTTGAAGATGCGGATGGCACCATATTGGAAGAATGGAAACCAACTTCTGGAAAACGCGTGATCGAAGAAAATGCTGTCCGCACACTCACCCATGTTCTTTCTGATAATGCAGCACGAGCACCTGTGTTTGGACTCACTAGTCCACTTCAACTTGGTGAACGACCTGTTGCAGCAAAAACCGGAACAACAAACAACAATCGAGACGCCTGGCTTATGGGTTACACACCTTCACTGGCTGTTGGTGTTTGGGCTGGAAATAACAACAACAAAGAAATGACAAAAAGTGCCGGTGGATTTTCTGCTGCCGGTCCAATCTGGCATACCTTCATGATTCGCGCATTAGCAAGTAGCCCTATCGAATCGTTCAATCCTCCAACCATTCCAAAAACAGGAAAACCGATCATAGATGGACAAATAACTTCTCAAAAACTTCTTATTGATAAGATTTCAGGAAAACTTGCAACGCAATACACACCTGAGAATCTGAAGGAAGAACGAACCTATGCGGAATTTCACTCGATTCTCAAATACGTTGATCGAGATGACCCTCTTGGACCAGTACCGGAACATCCAGAAAATGATCCGTATTATCAGCCATGGGAAGATGCAATCACTGTATGGATTCACAAAAAAGAGGAAGAAACAGGAAAAACAATTTTACAAGAAACCCCACCGACAGAATTTGACGATATTCATGTTCCAGAAAATTTTCCATTGATTACCATTATCACTCCGCAAGAACGTGACTCGATCGGTCGCACACTTCATATCCAAACAACGGCTTCAGCTCCACGCGGCGTAAAAAGAGTTGAATTCTACTTAGATGGTTACTTCCTGAGTTCAATTGATTCTTCACCCTTTCAAGTATCTGTTTCTTTACCAAGTTCTGTTGATAAAGGATTCCATACAATCAAAGCCGTTGCGTATGATGATGTGGAAAATCAAGGTTCGACTTCTGTTGGTTTAACTGTAACAGAAGACGATCAAAATTCCATCATAGCTCTTCTAGATCCAAAAAATGGCCAATCCATCGAGAAATCCGACCAACCATTTTCCATTGTTGTTTCACTCAAGCAACCAAGCGATTACAG
>CAYIPP010000014.1:7179-11259 GCA_964365355.1 uncultured Gammaproteobacteria bacterium | reverse complement strand
CTTCGGGAATTTTCTTTCCCATGGCTTTGCGCAGTTTATCCGCTTCAAGCCAGGAATAACCGGCCAAATGAATCGCAATGAGCATCACATCATCTTGATAGACAATCACGCCATAGGATTTATCCAAAATGGTTTTCATGCGCGGATCAAGATAAACTACTTGGGAAGCATCATGTTTGCGTCGAATATATTCCGGAATCGATTCAATCGGACCAGGTCGATACAATGCCACCATGGCCATAATGTCTTCCACGCGCTCCGGTCGCAGTTCCATCAAGTACTTGGTCATCCCGTCTCCGTTGAGCTGAAATGTTCCCATGGTATGACCTTTGGCTAAAAGTTCAAACGTTTTTTTATCATCAACAGGAACACGTTCAATATCAATCTCCACTCCTTTCACGTTCTTCACCAATGCAACCGCATCTCCCAAAATAGAAAGATTGCGAATTCCCAAAAAGTCCATTTTCACAAGTCCGGCTTGCTCAACCGATTTCATCTCATATTGCGTGATAATTTTTCCTTCACGTGTATCGATTTGCAATGGCGTAAAATCGGTTAACGCCGTTGGAGAAATTACTGTCCCTGCTGCATGAATAGACACATGGCGTGCACAACCTTCAATGCGACGAGCCAAGTCAAGCATACGACGCACATTGGCATCCGTATCGTACTTTTTCTTTAAGTCTGGTGCTTCTTGTAATGCACGCTCGAGCGTCATGGGAAAACCCTGTGATCCCATGGGAACAAGTTTTGCCACTTCATCCACCATGGCATAGGGAAAACCCAGAGCTCGCCCAACATCGCGCACACTTCCACGCGCCAACATGGTTCCAAATGTACAAATCTGTGCCACTTTGTCGTGACCATAACGATCTCGGACATAATCCAACACTTCATCACGACGGTTATCTGCGAAATCCGCATCAATATCAGGAGCTGACGGTCGTTCCGGATTCAAAAATCGTTCAAACGGTAATTCATATAACAAGGGATTGATGGAGGAAATTCCAATGGAGTATCCCACAAGCGATCCAGCTGCTGATCCGCGAGTTGTGGTCATAATTCCTTGCAAACGCGACCACACAATAAAATCAGACACAATTAAAAAATAGGGACAAAATCCTTTGTTATCAATAATCTCCAGTTCGTACTCGAGACGATGTTTCATTTCTTCTGTCAATGGTCCTTCTTTTTCTTCCAACTCTGTATACGCACGATCCGTCAGCACACGGCGAAACGTTGTTCCTTCCGGAATTTCAAAACGTGGAAAATTCCATTTTCCCAAATCAAGTTCCACATGACATCGATCCGCAATCATGCGCGTATGATCGATCGCTTCTGGCACATCCGCAAAACGATCAATCATGTACGCTTCACTTACCATGGACGCATCAAAATCAAATTGATTCATGCGTTCATAGTGTTCAAGTGTTTTTGCTCCTTTGATACAATTTAAAATCTTCCATGCTTCGACATCTTGTGGCTTCAAATAAAACGTATTTTTCGTTGCCACAACCGGAACTCCCAACTCTTTTCCCAAGGCAATCAGATGCGCATTGGTACTTTCTTGTTCCGCAATCTCAGGTCGATCCACAAGCTCGAGAAAAAAATTCTCTTGTCCAAACATCTCTACGTACATCCTGATAGCTTCACGCGCTTCTTGAAGTTTTCCTTCTTTGATCAATGCATCAATCTCACCCATGTGACCACCCGAAAGACAGATCAATCCTTTTGCATGCTCACGCAATACTTCTTTATCAATGCGTGGCTTGTAATAGAATCCTTCTAAAAACCCAATCGAAGAGAGTTGAATCAAATTGAGATATCCTTCTGTATTTTCTGCAATAAGAACCAGACGATTTGGTTTGGTGTCAATACGTGCGCGTTTCAAATGCCGACTTTCTCTTGCCACATACGCATCCATGCCAAACAAAGGTTTGATACCGGCATCCCTTGCTTTTTGATAAAACTCGATCGCACCATACATCGTGCCATTATCCGTCAATGCCACCGCATCCATTTCAAGCTCTTTCACATGTCCGATAAGCGCCTTCACCTTTGGAAGCGCTTCGAGTAAAGAAAAATGTGAATGGGTGTGTAGGTGGATAAAACGAGACATAGACAGAACAGATAGATTCTATAGGCAAATTAACAGAATTACAGAGAAAAAACAAAAGCACACATTCGCAGCGTGCTTTCTTGGTTCTTTTGAAATTACTCACCTTTTTTCGCAACGGTTTTTGTTGTTTTTTTCACAACAGACTTCACGCGTTTGTCCATCAAGTACTCCATGCCTTTTGCCGCAATTTGTACAACGATTCCAAGTGAAGAAGTCGCTGATTCAAACTTCTGTCTGATTCCCGTGAGTGCGTCTTCCACTTTATGCATGACTTCACGACTTTCATTCACAACCTCGTTGATGTTTCGCAACATAGTTGCCACTTGCCATACAAGCCAGAAAAGCGCCGCTGTCAGCCAAAGCGCACAAAACGCAAGCACGATGTAAAAAATATCTAATGGTGAAAACATATCCTCCTACGTAAAAACTAAACATTACGATCTCAGTATAGCACCAACTGTTTTTTGAAGCACATGGCGGAACGTTTCCATTTCTGTATCAACTTCTTTTGACTCAAGTGTCCGTTCAGAAGATCGGAATTCTAAATGAAGCGCCAACGACTTCATCCCTTCTTCCACTCCTTTTCCTCGATACACATCAAATAATTCCACAGACTTCAGCAGTGAACTCGTTTTGTTTAAAACTTCTTCAAGAAGAGCGTATTCCACACGTTCGCTGACAACACATGCCAAATCTCGCTTCACCGATGGATACTCAGGAATAGGTGTAAAGGATTTCGCTAGGGTAAATTTCGGCATAAGTGTTTCAACATCGATATCCACACAGACAACTTCCACATCAATACCAAAGGCTTTTGCCCGTTCTCGAGAAATTTGTCCAATCATGCCAATCGATGTTCCATCAACATGGATGTGTGCCGATCGGCTTGGATGCCAATCTGTTGCACACTCACCACGTAGAAGTTCCATGTGCTGGATGCCTGTCTGTCGAAACAATCGTTCGAGTAGACCTTTTGCATGCAAAAACATTTCACGGCCGTCTTTTCCATAGCAAGCAAGGACCAAACGAAGAGGTTCGAACGGAAGATCGTTTTTTTGAGGAAGATACACAGGTGCGAGTTCAAACACGTTTGCTTGTGGAAATCGTGATTGATTCGCTTCGATGGAAGTCAACAGACTTGGCAGAAGCGATGGACGCATGAATGTAAATTCCAAACTCAACGGATTTTGCAAGTGCACCACATTCTCTGGAAGCCATCCAGATTTTTCGAGCTGTGCGTTTGAGATAAAGCTGTAACTGTAGAGTTCTGACAATCCCATTCCACGCAACAACTGTTTGACACGTTGTATCCAACGCAACGCAGGGACATCACGATTGATCGGAAGTTTTCCTTCTGGAAGGAAGGACGGGAACTGATCATACCCGTATACACGAGCAATTTCTTCCGTAAAATCAACAGATGCTTCAATGTCATGATCACGCCAATAGGGAACCGTCACGGACCAACCATCCCCATCTTTTCTGCAGACAAATCCCAATCGTTCCAACAGGGAAATCATCTCTTGTTCTTGCAATTCGATACCCATGAGTCGATTTGCTGCCTTTGGATCAAAGGCAAACACACGCGGAGCATAAGAATGTGCTTCTTCGATCATCACCTCTGAAACAAGATCGCCAGCGGCCAACTCACGAATGAGTTGAATAGCTCGTTCAATCGCCGGACCAGTTGCTTGTTCTGACAAACCTTTTTCAAACAAAAGCTGAGAGTCCGAATACAAATTCAATGCACGTGCTGTTCGACGAACAGAAACAGCATTAAACGTTGCACTCTCAATTAATACACGTGTGGTCGATTCAGTCGTTGCACTCAATACTCCCCCCATAACTCCCGCGATTGCCACAGGTTTTTTGGCATCTGCAATCACCAACATAGCTGAATCGAGTTCATACGTTTTTCCGTCTAATGCCAAAAACGATTCTTTCGATGTTGCTTTTCGCAC
>CAYIPP010000014.1:0-7169 GCA_964365355.1 uncultured Gammaproteobacteria bacterium | reverse complement strand
CCCTCAAGCCTATCGGCATCAAACGTGTGTAGTGGCTGACCGTATTCGTGTAACACAAGATTGGTGATATCCACGATGTTGTTGATCGGTCGAAAACCGGCAAAAATCAACTTCTTTTGCAGCCACCAAGGCGATGGACCAACCTTCACATGATCTATAAGTACGGCAGAATACGTTGGACACAGTTCCGGTTCTTTGACTTCAAGAGAAAACGACGTGCTGTTTGTTACCACAGCATGTTGAATCTTTGGCGCGGTATAGACGCCTTGTGTAACCGCTCCCCCTTCTCTGGCTTGTCCGATAATCGACTTGCAATCAGGACGATTGCTTGTAACTTCAATAGCAAATATCACATCATCCAAATCCAATGCCTCAACAATCGGTGTTCCTGGCTTTGCCTCTGTGAGAGTTGAAATATCCCAGATGTCTTGTTTTCCCGTAGAAAGAACTTCAAACCCAATCTCATCGACGGCGCAGATCATCCCTGTACTTTCCACACCGCGAATTGTCGTTTTTTTCAATTGAATCAATTCCCCTTCTCCATGCCAACGCACGTTTGCTCCTGGCAATCCAACAACCACGCGCATCCCTTCAATTAAATTCACACCGCCACAAACAATTTCGACCGTCTCTTTTCCAATATCGGTGACAGCAATGCGCAGCTTATCTGCGTTTGGATGCACTCGAATTTCTTTCACCAATCCGACAACCATATGATCAAACGCCTTTGCGGTATGGTACATGCGTTCAACGGAATTTCCCGCAGCGGTTGTCAAACGGGCGAATGCATCCGCAGACAAATCGGTAGCAAGATATTCTTTGATCCAATTATACGAAGCGAGAATATTCATACTAAAACTGTTTCACAAAACGTAAATCATTTTTATACAGAATGCGTAGATCATCCACTTGGATTCCTTCTCGCATCATTAAGGTTCGCTCAACTCCCCATCCAAATGCAAAACCGGCATACTCGTTTGGATCTAATCCTCCTGCTTGTAGCACGTGGGGATGAACCATCCCTGCGCCACCTAGTTCATGCCATCCACCCTTGCACAGTCGGCAACTCCCCGTCTCTTTTCCATCACAGACCTTGCAGCTGATATCGACTTCAAAACTTGGTTCCGTAAATCGAAAATGATGTGGGCGAAGTCGCGTACGACGAGTTGGACCAAAAAATGCTTGAGCGAAATAATCCAACACTCCTTTCAACTGTACGATCGAGATTCCTTTGTCAATGAGCACTCCTTCAAACTGATGAAACATGGGAATGTGTGTCACATCGATCTGACGACGGTAGGTGCGATTGATATTGATCATGCGAATTGGAGGATCGACCTGTTCCATATATCGTACTTGTGAGTTGGACGTATGCGGTGTCAGCACGATCTTTCCTTTTTCCCCTTCTGACGCATCCACAAAAAACGTTTCCCAATCATCTCGTGCTGGATGATCTTTTGGCATGTTCAACGATTCAAATACATAGTAATCCCAGTCAATTTCAGGCGCTCGAACAGCAGAAAAACCAATACGAGAAAAGATCTCTTGAATCTCTTCAATGGCTTGCGTTGTTAAATGCAGATGTCCCTCTTCTGGCGCTTGACCTGGTTCGGTAACATCAATCCATTCACGTTCTTGCTGTGAGATCGTCGTTGTTTGATCCAACATCTGCTTTTTTGTTCCATAGGCAGCCTCTACGACATCTTTGACTTCATTGGCGAATTGACCAACCACCTGACGTTCTTCTTGTGCAAGTGAAGCGACTTCTCTTAACAATGTTTTTAATTTTCCTTTTCGACCCAAAAATTCATTTTTAAGAACTTCCAGTGAAGCTCGATCCGAAACATGTTAGATAAGATCGGTAAATTCTTTTTTCAATTGTTCAAGTTGTGTTTTCATAGACGTGATCGAAACGCTCCAATAATCTCCCCTCCATAGTTGACAAAGTCACTATACGTGACCAGCACAACCACCACCATCAACAACACGAATCCAAGATTATGTGCCACAATCTCTAAACGTTCGTTGATGGCACGTCCTCGCAATTTCTCAATCACCAAGAAAAGAATGCGTCCGCCATCAAGCGCAGGAAATGGCAACACATTGATCACAGCCAAATTGATTGAAAGCATAGCGGCAAACTGTAACAGATAGACAAATCCCATGGCAGCCACTTTTCCGGTAATGACAGCAATGCCCACAGGACCCGATAATTCAACTCCTAATCCTTGTCCTGTGACCAAACGAACAATCATTCCTCCAAATGATTTGAAAACTTCGCCGGTAAAGTAGATCGTTTCACTCACTCCTTGAAGGATCGCGGAAAAAAATGGATACGAAACCAACCCGGTTTGTACCAAGCCGACACCGACTCCTGTTACTTGTTGTTCCGGAAGAAAGGCTGATTGAAGTTGGTAAACATGTTCTGATCCATCGGTGGATGTGATCTGAATCTCCACACCATTTTCTGCTTGGGCTGAAATAAATGCGCGAGCTTCTTCCGCTGTGGAAAACGATTGACTGTTGATGGACGTCACCGTATCTCCTTGCGTGATTCCCGCTTGTGCAGCAGGTGAACTCTCAATGACGGTCATCACCGTCAACACTGAATCCGCAACATGCGCAGATGCTGGCAAGTTTTCCTCCACAACACTTGGTAAACCGACCATAAATCCAATCGACAACAACACCATTGCTAAGAAAAAATTCATTGCCACTCCTGCGATTAACACCAAAAAACGCTGCCAAGCTTTTTTGGAAGCAAAACTGTCTGAATCAGAACGATGGTCACCAGATTCGCCTTTAATACGAACAAATCCACCAAGTGGAATCCAATTTATTGAGTAAATTGTCTCGCCTTTCTTGATACCAACAGCTCGTGGAGGAAATCCAAATCCAAATTCTTCCACGCGCATCCCCATCTTTTTTGCCATGAGAAAATGCCCTAATTCATGGACAAATACGAGCAACGAAAGAACAACGAGAAATAAAATTACAGTAGTCATATCGCGTCAATGATAGCGTTTTGACGTTGTAAAGGCAAGAAATTGATGAGTTGGAAGCTTGACATGATAGAAACATTGCCTTATGTTTGATTCGCTACAATCGTTCAACCCTGGAGGTAATCATGCTCCTGCAAAACATTCCGTCCTTTATCTTTGTCATTGATACAGATCAATATGCTGGAAACTTTGAACGTACCATGTTCAGCCACATCACCGGAATCAAGGCAGATGATTCACGTGTAGGCGATGCAGAAGTGGCGCTGTTCCAAACCGACTATCCCGATGATGATCGTTTTGCACTCTTTCTCATGGATGTTCCGGATAGTCGTGGCACCAATCGACCTGTTTCCATTTGGCCATCTCCTATGGAAACGTGGTTCAATAACGGCATAGCTGGTGGAGATTTTCTCAATGATGGAACACACGAAGAGGAAGCGCAACAACACTATGTCCTGTTCTGTTTGCATGAAGCCAGACGTGAACCCTTTGTCGGATGGCGCAGAGAAGCCAATCAAGAACATCGCGACAAATGGCTTACCCTGGCAACCGAACGTTTTCAAAAAAATCCTTCTTACTTTAGTGTGGCGATCTTTCTTGCAACGCGCCCGGACAACACACTCATCACGGTCATGATGGATCGTGCCCGTTTGTATGGCACAACTCACGGAATCCATATCTACGGGTTCCGTCTGCTCAAACCGAAACTTCTTCTTCCGGAACTTCCGCTTCTCATCGATGCAAAATCGGACACAGATACGAACGAAGACACCAAGTAACGGCACACGTTCTCTCAAACGTGTGTTTTTTGTTTTGGGTCACTGGTGTCCAATAAAACTTTTTACTAAGGCCATAGCCCTTTTGAAATTTTTTTGGAAATAAAAAAACCGTGTCAGATTGTTCAGAAGAACGTTCCGACACGGGGCGTGACCCGCAGAAGTCGCGGGCGCAGCTCCTAGCATCCCCACTCAAGGACCTGCCCGACTGTGTCCGCTTGACAGTACATCGCGGACACCGCACCTCCCCTATAATCGAAGAAGTTGATGGTCTCGATGATGTCGAACTCTTTCGCGTATTCAGGGCTGAGCAGAAACACCTGTTGCGGGCGGCCACCTGCCTGAATCACACCAAGAGGCGCGCCCCTGTAACCCCCGCACTCAATGGCCTTGCACCGCTGGTCAGTGCACTGGATCCTCGTGATGGTCACCCCCTTCTTAAAGGCGAACGAGCAGTAGAGGTCGGCCACTTCGGGCGGAAAGTTCGGACCGAGGATGAGCGCCACATTGCCCTTGATCTCCTTTTCTGGTTCAGTGCGTTGTGCCTGCTCGACGACGTAACGTTGCATCTCCTCGACAGTCACTGGTAAGAGTCTAGCCATGGCTGAACTTCCTGTTGTAGGCTGTACTTAGCGAAGTTGCTAATACCATCTCCAATTAACGCTTACACATAGCCCGTTCAAAATTGAGGCGAGACGAAGAGAAAAATTTGAAGCATATCCGTAGATATGTTGAAAGTTTTTCTCAAAGTCGGAGCCCAATTTTGGGCGGGATGGTGCGTAATGGTTAGTTGGAGATGGTATAAGTATGACATACTAATCGTAGGTTCTACAAAAAGTCAAACATCAGCCAACAGGGAACTCTGCAAAAGAAAAAAGACCCTTGTCCAAAGGTCTTTGTTAAGAGGTCGCTCCCCAATACACGATCGCACTCGGCGGAATCACGAGATCGTCGTCAAGAAGTCGACCGGCAACGTACGTCTCAAGGCCACACAAGTCAGCGACAACCACCAGTTCTGACGGAACCATCGGTTGCCACAGCAAGATATGGTCGTAATTGTAGTTGTCTGCATATCTCTTGCACGCTGACACAAGATCCTTCACAACAGCATGTACATACACAGCTGGTGCAACCACTAAGGGTGAGATAATCATTGTGGATCTTGGATCAAGTTGCATTCCATTCTGGAATGAGAGCAGATCATGCAGTGTTGGATCCAGATCACGCATGAGCGGATGGGCACAGGCGAATCCCCACACGTTGAGCGCTTCTGTTTTTGTTTCAGACGATCGTGCGACAAACAATGCTTGTACGCAATCACTGCAGCCCAAGTGCTCATCCCAGAGATGGCGAAATGTGCTCAGAGAATCAGGTGCGTTTCGATCAGTACCAAATTCCAAATGATAGAGTTGAGACGCTTGTTTGAAAACAGCAATCGTCTCATCAGTATCAGAATCAATCGAACAAATTCTCCAAGGTACTTGCATGGAAACCTCCGTTTGTGTCCGTGCTTAGACGTTGCACCTTAGCGAATATCAAAAAAAACATCAAGGGTCCATTTATCAGGTCTTAGAACGTCAAATCCAATTCTTTGACTTCGACCTCTTCACCCTGATGACGTCGCACCACCAGATGAAATGTCTTGTTGTCAATCCAATAGTTTTCTTCGGCGCGCTTGCCGTCAGACCCATCCTTTCCAAACCAAAAGTCATCACCCCGTACAATGACATCGCGAAACTGTTTCGATTGTTTCTTTACCAAATCATATCCTTCAACAACGTCTTCAGGACATCCTTCTGGACATCCTAAAATTGTGATGTATTTGGTCATATCAGGACTGAAGTAAAGCATCTCCAAATCCACAATGGTCCCCACCCCTTTGAACTCACTCAAGACTTCTCCACTCTTCGCATTGATCATAAAAAGACGATCTATAAAATCAACACATAATCCGTAAGGAAGACCACATTCATCCGGTTCAAACGCTAGCAAAAGACGATTGTCATCAATAAGACGCACATCTTTCAACAGAGACTGCGTTCCGAGACCTTGTTGAGTTGTCATTTGCAGAGTTTTTATTTGACCACGATCAATCATCACCAATCGTTCCGGTACTTCATAAGAACAAGTCAATTGATACGGTGGGATAAATTCATCTGTTCCATACACTCCAAAATATGTTCCAACGACATTTTGTGGTCGGCACACATGCAATACTTCGCGAGTGGGATCACTGTCATCAAACGCCTGACGGCTGAGTACCGCGTAGTCCACATCTTCAAACAAAACGTACTCAATGGGTTCCTCACCTTCCACATCTTGCTCTTGATCTTGTACGACATCTTCTTGTTCGATTTGAACATCAGGTACTGTCATCGGAAGATTAACCTCTAAGCGAATGGATCGCCACGCCACAAAACTGCCAACAACTAATCCAATCCCAAACCCACTGACAACGATCATCCCGATGATAAACTGTTTTGAAAACATAAGCATAGTTGTTATTTCAGAGACCGTTGCAAAACTCACTGACACGTCATTGCGAGGAGCTCAAGGTTATCAAAGAGCGACGTGGCAATCTCTGTCTCATTTCACAATTTTGATAAAATAGCGTTTCCCTTTTTGTATGACGATACCTTCATCTGAAGATTCAACCATCAACTCATAATCATCAACAACCTGATCATTCACTTTCACACCCTTGCCATCAATCAACCGACGAGCATCCGACTTAGTGGAAGCAAAACCTGAATCCACCAGTACATCCACAATGGAGGTCGAAGCCGTAAGATGATATTCTGGCATATCTGCTGGTCGATCATGCTCTTTGAACATCTGATCAAATCGTTGACTCGCTGCTTGTACTTCTTCTTGAGTAAAAAATCCGGCCACGACTTCACGCGCAAGTCGTGCTTTTACGTCACGAGGATTCGCTTCTTCACGAATAAGTGATTGTGAAATGGCAACAATCTCTTCGTCTGACACATCGGTCAAAAGTTCAAACCCTCCCACAATCATGCCATCGGTCCAGCTCATCACTTTGCCAAACATCTCGTCGGAGCTGTCACTCAGACGAATCATGTTGCCTTCACTCTTTCCCATTTTCTTTCCCGTTGGATCAACAAGAAGTTTTGTGGTGATCACAAACTTTTCTTTTCCGCGCATGGCCTTCATTAAATCGCGTCCTGCAAGCATGTTAAACGTCTGATCATTGCCACCTATTTCCCCATCCACATCCATGGCCACACTGTCATACCCTTGCATAAGCGGATACAAAAACTCGTGCAAATAGATAGGTTTGCCTTCGTTCATTCGCTTTTCAAACATGTCGCGTTCAAGCATTTGCTGCACGGTAAAATGTGCCGCAAGCTCAATGATATTTTCAAACTTT
>CAYIPP010000013.1:0-11592 GCA_964365355.1 uncultured Gammaproteobacteria bacterium | reverse complement strand
ATTTCATGAGAACAGTTTAGCACAGATGTAACTTTTTGGGATGTGATGTCTATATGCGTCGCAGACCGGCGAGGACTGCGTCCTCAAGTAGAGGAACATTCGTTCCTCGACAACCGCTATTCAACTCTTACCAGAATCTCGAAAGGGATTCTGTATTTTTTATCCCAGCTTGACACCAATGCGATCTTCGTTTTAACGTGTCATCACTAACTATTTCAGTTATCCACTATGGATCAAATCACACAAACAAGTTCACAACAAATTCCTGATGTTTCGGAGAAAAACACAAAAAAGGAACTCATGGATGCTTATAAAGAATTGGTTCATCGCTATAAAAAGGAAGCGGCAATGGCACCAGATCAAAAAAAACAAGAAAAACAACGTGTTGAGCAAGCCACACTTATGGAGGTCTCAAAATTGAAGACAGGTTCGGATGAGGTAGCTTCCTCGATTCACCAAGTTCGTATTGCCATCACCCACTCACTAGAGGAAATTCAGCGCAAACTCGAACAAGAATTCACGAAATTCTCTTCGCTTGAAAAGGCAGTACAGATTCAAAATACTCGACTCAAAGAACTCTATGAAATTGAGGAAGCAGCGGATATGCTTTTTTCTTTGTTACGTGCGCGAGAAGAGCAGCAGGCACTCATGAAGAACGAACAATCTCTACGTGTCCAAGAGAAAACAAGAGAGGAAGAAGAGTATCAATATGCATTAAACAAGAAACGCCGTCAGGATGAAGATGAACGCAAAGCAGCGCGTAAGACGTTTGAAGAAGAGATAACGATACAAAAAGAGCAGCTTACTCTTCGTGAAAAAGAGTGGGAAGAAAAAAATCAGGAGCATCTCTTACTCAAATCGCAGGTTGAAGCATTCCCACAGAAATTACAAGAAGAAAAAGATCGTGCATGCCAGATCGTGGAAGAACGAGTCAAACAAGAAGGAGAAACAAAACTTCTTATCGCACTCAAAGAATTTGAAACCCAAAAAGCAGTGCTTGAATCACGTGTAGATGGGCTGAATGCAACCATACAAGATCAACGATCACAAATTAACAATTTGCAACACCAGCTACAGGCTGCACTTAATCAAATTCAAGAGATGACTCTACGCGCGATTGATGTTCATGCTGATTCACGTGCACTCAACGCAGTCAATACGATCGCTATGGAACAAGCCAAAGGTCATTATTCTTCCCACCCACCTCGTTCGTAAGACAGATCATAGTGGAGTAACAGTCAATAAGAGATATCCCTGACAGGGGTGTCTCTTATTGTGTATGGATATTGCAGCGTGTGAGGGGTCGGGTTATGTGCAAAAGCACAATAACCCGACCCCTAGAGATGTCTGACCCTTGTATAAAAGCGAAAACCCCGGTCACGCAAGTGCTTGCATGACCGGGGCTATGAAGGTGAGTGTCCTCGTGTTCCCACAAACCCTGTATTGTGGGGAGGGTTTGAGCGCGGCTTATCTAGGATGACCGGCTCGGAAAGAATGAGATACGAGGTTCAAAATTAATTTAAATGGGTACTAGCGGCGCTTGCTGGTCGTCTTGGCACTGCCACCGAAGAGTTTGCTCATGTCGACCTTGGACAGGTCGGCAGGCTCGCCATTGAGTGCGGGGGCATCGGACTCGGGCTTCAGCTCGGGAGCGGACTTCTTGCGAAGCTTCCACCCATGGCCGATCCCCGGGCTGACAGTACCGGACATGCCGGTTGTGCCACGGAACCGCTCGCTGATCTCGCGCTCGATGCGTTCGACCGTGGTGAACTGCTCATCAGTGCACCCGTTGACGGGGAGCTTGTTGACACTGAACTCGTGGGGTGCGGCCGTGTAGGCTTTGCTCCACGTGAGTGCCAACTCATCAGGGCCGACCAGACGCCACTGCTTGTTCCCTTCCGAAGTGTACCGCTTTCGGTACGAGATTTCCTCAGGATCGCGCAGCGTGCCATCAAGACGCACCACCCAGTAGTCACGGTTGTCGGTGGCACCCATGACCCGGAAGTGGCCGCCCCAGTTGGTCAGCACCTCGCCCGTTTGCTCGCGGGCGTACAACGCTTTGGCCTTCGCCCATTCGATTTTGAGCTCGTCCTCATCGATACTGGGCGTACCCCAATTGTTCGACGCCAGATCCGCCAACTTGGCCTGCATGTCCGAGGACAGTGAGGCGTAGGCAGGCAAGGTCTGAAGTTTGCTCACGAACGACCGGATGGACGAACGATGCGCGTCTTCCGAAGCTTCCCGTTCGACCTTGAACTGTTCCTGAATGGTGGCGATCTTTTCGCCTACTCCCATCTGAGACAGCACCGGCTGAGCGAACGCCTGCCAGTTGCAGTCACCGATCGAACCACCCTCGAACAGATGCGTGAGACCAGACTGTCCGATCTCCCACACCCCGTCGTTGCCCTTACGAGCAAACGAACCCGTTGAGGGGGAGCCTTCCTCCCACTCGTAGTCGTTGTTGCGACCACCAGACGAGCCACGGGTGTACCAGTGACTGACATCCGTACGGATGCGGTACTGATCGCTCGTGAAACTGGCCATGGACAGAACTTGCTCAGGCGAGTGGGACTGAGCCGCGTAGGGCATCGGCACCGCGACTGGCAGTTCGGTCGCCTTGGCGTTTGCCGTGAGTTCGGCCATGAGGCGACGAGCCGTAATGAACGACTCAGCCTCGCGCCTTCCCTCGACATCGGCCTTGGCGGCTTCATCTGCGTCGTCGTACCAGCGGATACTCCATCCACTGTCGACAATCCGACCCTTCGCACCGTGTACGTCGTGGACGAGTGCAGCGTAGGCCGTTTTTACTTCGCCGGTCATGATGTCGTAACCCCACACTACCGGGTTCGGCATCGCTGGTGGATCGGCTTCAAGCGGATTGATGACCTGCTCGTCCTTGGGGCGGTTTTTGTTCCGCTGGACGTTCAGCCACATCCCTGCGAAGTACTCGCGGAGTTTTCCCATACGCTCAGCCTCGGGCGCTTCAATCGCATACCGCAGACCGTAGTCGAGCTGCTCGCGGGTTTCCCCGATCTCTTTGAGAACGGGATAAACATTTGCGAATGGCCACGACTCAATCTGCCGGAATTCCTCGATAGAGAACGCCACGACTGGCACATGGTCGCCGAAGAAGAAGCTGGCACTCTGCTTTGTCGGCAACCGACGACCGACACCTGGGATTACGATCGTGCCGAGATTGTCGCGTTCCGAGATGAGCTCGGGCGCGATTTCTTCGGACGTCACTGTGATACTGTCCGAGATGTCGCGAACGAATCGCACACCCTGGATTTTCTCGGTAAGCTTCGCCCGGACGAGCGCGGTCATATCCCGCATCTGCTCGCCTGTGAGCATAACCCGCCGCCCTTCGAGCTCGTACAACTCGCGGGAGACGCTGTCGATGACGTCGCGCAGACGGTGCGGGAATTGCCATCCAGCAATCGCCTTCACGATCGCCTCAGGCGTCGTCTCCTGCTCCAGCTCGGCCTTGATAGTCTCGATGACCTTGCCGTGGAGCATCTTCGCGTGGTCGGCGACGTACCGTCCATCGCGCAGCCACCGGTGGTTGGTGAACTGCAACTCGGGCTTGCCACCGGACACTCTCCTACCCGACAGGATTTCGCGCGAGGTGACAAACAACATTCCCTCGCCGAGATCCCAGTTGCCGGTGCCAGGGTAGAGTACGAACGCTCCACGGAAGGAGATGTTCTCCTCTAGGAAGGTCTGTACTCGACCGATCTGCTGCTTCCTCTTTCCCCCAATTCCGACCACGGGGACGTTGGTCAGGTCGAGTCGCCCCTCACGGAGCGGCAACTCCTCCCGCTTGAGCCAGGTGAGGGTCTTGCGATCCTCACCGATAATCGCCACGGAGCCAGAGAACTTGTGCTCACACATATCGCCCTTACGGCGATAGGCGAGCGTCACACTCGTTTCGATCGGGTCTCCCCATCCAAACTGATCCATTTCCATTCTCCTTCCGACGATTGGCTTTGCCTGTACGTCGGCTGTATGCCCTCGCCATTTCATCCGAATTCATTTCGGATATAGGCGCTAGCCTGCATGTCCAGGTTGGACAGCACTTGAACCGCCATGTTTGACGGGCCAAGTGCTAACCATCTGAATCTTGTGAAGGACATGTCATCTTGCGAAACCACAAGATTCTCTTCTCATGAGTTTTTGCTTGATCTGCCTTCGCCAAGGCTTCGGTGGACCGAGCAAGAGCCACTAAAAAAAGCACTGATGTCTGGATATTTCTCGACCCGCCTTCGCCAAGGCTATGGCGGACAGGGAGAAACAACACAAACATCAGCACTTTTGTCCACCTTCGCCATAAGCTTCGGTGGGTGATACTGGCCATCCCATTATCCGCCTTCGCTAAAGCTACGGCGGACAGGTCGGGACCACGGATGGCTGTGGCTCTCTCCCCAGTTTCTTTTGAAAGATCTTAGTTTGAGCTATACCCATTTTTGAGAGCTCCGGCTTCATTCCGTCTCTCATCATATGACGTTGAAAATATACCACTTTTTGAGCAATTTGTCAATAGTTTTGGCATAAATGTACGGATATTAGGGTCGTTATTTGTAGTGTTTGAAGTAGAATACACGGAACTTCAATAGGCCTTTTTTCATTTTTTCGCTATAATGCCCAAAACTCTCTTTTATAAAAAAGGGGTCTGGATTCTATGACAAGGCCAAAAGTCTAGAATCCAGACCTGATCCCTTTGACAGATTTTTTTATGAGTGAAAAGCGTTTTGTTCCGCAAGAGACACCTGCACACACACCTGAGGTGCTGCATTCATCTGAAATCGTGATTGATCGAGGAGCATTGATCTTGCTTATTGGTCCACCCGCTTCAGGAAAAAGTACATTTGCTGAGAAACATTTTCCAGTAGAAAGTGTGGTGACACTCGATTCTTTGCGCGCAGAAATCACAAACAACCCTTCCAATCAACTGGCTTCTAAAGCTGCGTTTGAGTTAGCGATGTCGATTGTCGAATCTCGTTTAACGCACGGGAGTGTTGCTGTTGTTGATGCGATGAACTTAGATCCACAAAGTCGTGGAGCCTTTACGTTTATTGCAAAAAAGCTTGGAGTTCCGATCATTGGTATTCGATTTACCACAGATATGGAAACACGGCTTGCGCGCAATGCAAAGAGGTTGCGTCAAGTCGATGAGCGATTTGTGAAATCACGTGAACCCAAACCCCACGAGTTGGATGCTCTGTTACATGATCGTGCGATTGATCATATCTATGAAGTGAAGGGAGTGGATGAAGAAACACAGATTGTGTTGCCTGAAGAAGATCGTGTGTTGTTGGAGCAAGAAGAGGAATTTTTTCAAACAACTCGACGTGCCGAAGAAAATTTGTTTGCGTTTGTGGAACAGCAGCGCGAACGATTGAAGCAAGAACAGTTGCCACGTATCGAGATTGCGCCAGGATCCATTCAGCTTCTCATTGATTCTCCAGCAGCGCGACAATTTTTGGAGAATAACACCATCGTGCCTCAAGTCATCGATATAGCCTATTTAGCAAAACGACTTGGGGTTTCTGTGGACGCAGAAATCGTCGGACTGACATTGAAACGCTTGCTTGGTCGACGTTCAGAACTTGGTTTGGTGTCGTATGTATTACAAACCGCAGAAACCGCCCCATCTATTCATTCATTATTGGTCTCGGAACGATCATTCAATCGTTCTGTTCAAACAATTGAGGCATCCGATGAGGTGCTGGAACAGGCTGTGGTGGATGTGAATCGGGGTGTGTTGCCTGATGAACGATTGTTGGTGTTAGGTGATTTGCATGGTGCGCTTTCCACTCTGCAACATATGCATAAAGAGATTACTCAGGAAATGCGCGCAAATCCTGATTTGCCACGACGAAGGATGGTGTTTGTCGGTGATATTCCCGATCGTGGTCCGGAAAGCGCACGGTGTTTGATGTATGTAGCGGGGCTTGTGCGAGCCGGCAAGGCAGACTGGATTTTAGGGAATCATGACATGAATTTGAAAAAAGGTTTGGATGTGATCGCAGAGACGTATGCGGCATCTAACAAGGATTGGGAAACATGGATTCGGGAAGATTTTTCCGAACAGTTGATTCGTGGCGCAGTTGGGTCACGTGCAACACGTAAGTCTGTAATGGAACTTTTGGATACAGAAGAATATGGACGGCCGTTTGTGTCTGCAACTAGTTTTGAGATGTTGCGGCAGGTTTTAGATGATGCACCAATCTATAAAGAGTGGCGTCACTTGGTGGCGGTGCATGCGTCCATGCCACGGGAAATACAACCAGACGAGCAAGTATCTGAACAAGACGTGAAGCAACTGACGTTTGGTATAACAAAACACTATGGTCCTGTGCAAGAGACGATGCGCCTGATTGACACCACAGCGAAAGAACCGGATCGTTTGTTGGTAGGTGGACATACGCACGATCCATCACTCCAAATGAGTGCATCGTCCGGTACGGTTGGATTGGATGTACATGGACCGACAGTTCACGCCATGCGCTATCCCGAACTAACGTTTCTCTCGCATGCAGATATGTCGCTTGTGGAATTGGCTGGCCTTGCTGAGCGGACTGAACTTCCAACAGGTCAAGCGCTCCTTGATCTCATCGATTATTTAGAAAGTCAAATGATGGTGCGTATGAAATCCGGTGAGTCAGGCTCAGAGTATGAAGGCTTGACCGTGGTGAATTATCATGAGATGACGGAACTGAAAAATTTATGGGACACGTATCCAGTTTTAAGAAATTTTCGTGGGCTTATTCTTGATAAGAATGGAACTATCGTTGCGCGTCCATTTAAAAAGACCCATAAAGCATCCGTTGAAATTCCGATTGAACAATTACTCACGCGTCCCGAAAAAGTGTTTGAAAAAGCGAATGGCTCACTTGGTATCTGTTATTTTTGGGAAGGGAAATGGCGCATGGCAACAAAGTTTAGTTTGCACAATAAGGAGTACACAGTGCCCGCGCAGCGCATGTTGGATCAGATGAAAACACAGACACTGGATCCATCGAAAACGTATCTGTTCGAAATTATTTTGCCCGAGGATCCGCATATTGTGGATTATCATGGAGAAGAAGCGCTTGTGCTTCTGAATGCAAATGACACAAAAACGGGGAAGGATTTGGCTTGGGAAGAAGTGGTGGAGGTAGCTGAGGCACTTGGAACACGAACAGCAACGGATATGACCGAACGATTTGCGGGTATGACCATCGCCGAAATGTATACTAAAGCCCAAACACCCGGTGAGCTTGAAAATTTGGAGGGGATGATGGCGATCTATACCGATCCAGATACAGGCGAACGTGTAACGGTGAAAGTGAAAGCGGTGGACTATGACAACAAAAAGTTTATTCGAGATCATTTTGACTGGATGAAGATACTTGATGCATTTCAGTGGGATGTTTTGGATATTCCCATTGAACGGCGCGAACGGTTTATCAGCTATCAGCGTGATAACGCGTTTGTTTGTAGTGCGTTTGAGGCACGGATACAGTGGATTCGGGATGAACTTGCGCGTGCTTCGGAGCGATTTATTGCACAGCATGCAAGAGTGTTTAACGAAGTTCAAACGGTGTTCGAGCAGGCACAAGAAGAGTTTCCAGATCAAGCTGTTCAAAAGGCTATGGACCGTGCTGTTCAACTGACGGCACGGCTACGGCTTGATGCGTCTGTTCGAACCGTATTGTTAGGACATATTCGTGCGCGACTCATCCATCTTAGAGATCCGTTGCCGACGTATTTAAAAGGTCGCATCATTGCGCGTATTGATAAGGAAACCCAAGTAAAAGGTAAATCCTCCTATTGGCTCATCCCAATTGATAATACTCCTTAATTATCTCTCCTATCGCTTGAGCACTTGCACCCCTTAAACCTTGGGGTGTTTTTCTATTCTTTTCTCTGTCACACTTTTTTGCTATAATGCCAAAAACTCTCTTTTATGACCAAATCAAGATTTCGAATCGTTGAGCGGCCCTCAAAACATCAAGAAGAACCACTAGAACGAGACCTTCTGTCTGTTGACGAATTCCGTCGACCAGCAGGGAAAAAAGCAGGTTGGTTAAGTTCTGAAGAAGGAATAAATAGAATGGTAAAAGTATTTATTGATGCAGAAACAGCTCACCCGGACGATCGGACATTAAGACAAGCGGCGTTTCAAAATCGTATTTTGCGAGCATATTTCAGCGGAGATCTAGGAGAGCCTGCCATTTTTTTTGATAAATTCTCTAAGAAAATTCGTACAGATGATCCTGTAAAAAATCGTTATGAAGATGTAAGAAGAGTTTTTATTGGAATTGCGGGTGCCATCAATGCTGTTGAAAAGGACAGAAAAGGGTTTGAACGCACGCCACATCCAGCGGAACGAAAACAAGAAATTTTGTTAAACGATTATTTGGATGCAAAAAGAGCGATCGATTATATTGATTTGCATTATGACACAGATGATCATGGAAACATGACTCGTATCATTGAAGTTCGACTTGTCCAGATAAAAGCCAATAAGATGTCGGATGAAGAACTGGATGGTATTTATCGATCTCATGAGTATTATCTTAAAGAACTTTTAGATCATGAATCATTTATTCGACGTGAACGAGCAAAAGCTGCTGAGGGTCATGTGGCTTCCGGAGAGAAAATTCGACAAGATATGGAAATGCGAGAATTTCCTGGCGAACGACTTGAATATCTTTTTGATATGCTGGATCCGATCTTGTCACGTGTGGTCGATATGGAAGAGAGTGCACTCAGTGCGAATCAAGTAAAAGAATGGACACAAGATCGTCCCGAGGTTGTACCGGTTTTAGCGATTTTACTCAGACAGTCAAACGCTTATGCTGAGATTAAAGCGTTATTGGAATTTTTTACAAAAACGCAACAGATTGACAAGGCATTTAATCAGTTGCAAGCATGGGCAGAAGGGTATCAGATTTCAGTTGAAGAATATGTTGATCTCTATCCGGATTGGCAAGTCCCTCCAGATGTTCTCGCAGCCACAAAATTTGTGTCTGTTGTGAGACATGCAGATGCCATTGTGGAAGTACCAATTGAAAGTCAGCAATTCGGTGCAAAAGTGATGATGTACCGCTAACTCTTGACAGATAACTCTCCTTGTGAAACTATGACACATCCTCATTCGGACCAGGAGATGCCAATGACGAGCAACCCCATGATCGCTGCTCTCTTTGGTGACACTGGTGCAGCGCTTATTCCTCCTCCAATTCCTGGAGGTCTTCTGATACAGCTTACACTGCAACAACTGATTGATATTCAGGAGTATCATGAATTCATCGCATTGCGTGATGCACGCAATGTTGAGGAAATCACGATTGATGAGTTTCGAATGCGTTTGTTTGAACTCATGAATCGCATCTATTCAGTACAACCTCTCTCTCAAGACTGAATCGTAAAAGACGAGTCGGTCTTTTTTATAAATATGCTAGACCTGTTGCTAAATAATTTTCTGCTTGCAAAACGCCCTATTCGACTGCAAGCCATTTTCGAAAATTTCGAAGTGGCTTCGCTACTGCTATAGGGAATTCTGCGAACGTCGCTTTCAATGTCATACACACCACATCGTAGCAGTTTGTGGTGTGTATGACACAAACCTGGACTTTTGCAGAGTTCCCTAGAGTTTCCTCAAACGGTTTTCTCTCGAATATGACGTTTGTCGGCTACAAGCTTATTTGGCAACAGGTCTATTCTATCGATTGAATAATTTGTTCACAGGTATTATTTGACTTTGGTATACGAGGGGTGAATGTCCAAAATCAACAATGTATACATATCAGATTATTTTATGAGCTAAATGTGGATACACCAATCTTAAATTAACTTTATCAGCTGAGGTCAATCTTTCAAGGTCAAGATCACCGCCGATTGAGTCGGGAAGCTTCAAGCCTTCAGCTGAGATGAGGTTTCCAAGGTGAAGACCACCACCGATTGAGTCAGGAAATTTTAAACCTTCAGCCGAGGTAAGGCTTCTAAGGTCAAGATAACCACCGATTGAGTTAGGAAGCTTCAAGTCTTCAGCTGAGATGAGGTTTCCAAGGTGAAGACCACCGCCGATTGAGTTAGGAAGCTCCAAACCTTCAGCTGAGGTCAATCTTTCAAGGTCAAGATCACCGCCGATTGAGTCGGGAAGCTTCAAGCCTTCAGTCGAGGTAAGGCTTCTAAGGTTAAGACTACCATAATGATATTTTATCCCACCTTTTAAAGCTTCTGTTTGAGTGGTGCTAATTTGATCTGTAGGAAATCCTGTAATTGTTGAAATATCTACTTTTACATTTCTACCTGAAAGTATCTCCTCAATGCGTGGATCTTTTTGGTAACCAAAACGTTGTATTTTTCTATCTATTTCATAAAGAAAACGTAATTCTTTTGTGATAAGTTCCTGATGAACTTTATTCTTTTCCCAAATGAGGTTAAGCATGTCCAGGTCGGCAATTCTTTTTTTGTAGAGTTCTCCTTCTTTGCCAAAGTCGGTAAGTTTCTTTTCTAGTACAGGATGGATATAGGGATCCAGATTTTGATCCGGAGCAATACCCCGCGGTGACTCCGCAATCTTGTTTTTTCCTTCCATTCTGATTGCTAAGCGGGGAATGATTGGCTCGCGGTCTTCGTTATAGGAATAATAGATATGAAAATCACCAACTTCAAGCTGGGTGTTAGCAGTATTCGGATCAACTGTGCACCACTCAAGCGGATATCCCTCAAGACTTTGTACCAGTTGATCTGGGTTTGACCCCTGAAGAAATATTTTCCATTCCCCAGCAGTTTCTTGAAGGCCTTCAGTTGAGTATTCCGGGATTTCAAGAAGAAATTGAGCGTAGATTTTGGCGAAATTTTCAGTACTCAACAAATCTTTAAATTCTTGGTCGCTTAATTTCTTACTTTGGTTGTCAATTTGCAACGTTAACAATTCTTCATCTCTTTGATCTTTTGGCTTCGACTTCTTTTCTAGACTTCTTTGTTGTTGTTCAAGTCGAGCCGTCATTGCACCAATGGTTTTGGCCAGAGCTCGAGAATTCAACAAAGGAAAAGAATTGGTAGTGGCTTTAGTTCTCTTCTGAAAACCGGCTTTTTCTGAACCATCCTCCATTTTTTGTTTTTCATACTTTCCCATTTTCAGCATGGAGGTAAATGCCCAATACTTTGCCCACATAGGATAAAGTGCGTCTTCGGAGGTTAAATAGTCAAGCCACTTGTCCAAGCTTTGCTTCTGGTTGTTCTGAATAACTTCAAACTCCTGCTCCATCAACTCATTGGGGAAAACATAGTTTGTACCTTCATGACCTTTGTCATCTTTCCAACGAACTGCTTCCACGCCTTGATCTGTCATATCCCCGCCATAACCCTGTCGAATCATAATCTCCGCTCTGTTATTCCAATAACTCTGGGGGATGTCCCTAAGCGAAACAATGACATGTTGCCGATGATAATACTTTTTAATGCGCTCAAGAACACGTGGGTCATCTTTGTGTCCAATGTGTGTTCGTTCCAAAACGTTCATCCAGACAGCTATCTTATCAGCTGGTTTTTGTGAGAGCTCCTCACCTTTCCTTTGTTTCCTCTTTCTTTCATGCT
>CAYIPP010000012.1:0-11809 GCA_964365355.1 uncultured Gammaproteobacteria bacterium | reverse complement strand
TAACATACCCTCTAATTTATCCACATCCGTGGTCTAGACAGACCCGACCACTATAAATTGTGATATCGTTTGTAATCCGTTTGAATAAAGTCATTCAATCGTTACCGTCACTAGTCTGGTTTGTAGATCAAGCTCTTGAGCAATCAGTTGAGTCGAATGTGGTTGTTTCACAATCGCATCAATATGATACCAATATTCAACCGTTACATGCGGACCCACATTCACCAGTGAGATGCAGAGATTGACCAACGATTTGAAGGTGGGAAAACTGCTTTCATCTGCTATTTTTTTGAGCCTGTTTTGTTTTCCGAAAAAGGATCTCATCTTTTTTTTGTTAACGTATTGTTTGTGACCAGGAACACGTCGTCGCTCTTTATTTCGCATATGCGCATCGGAAAAAAAAGCTTTGCGCTCTATCTGAAATGTAGTAGAAATCGGCGTGAAAAAAAAGCGTTCGATTCCTTCAATGTATGGATCAAGGGCGCTCTGCAGCTCTGGTTCACCCAAGAATTGCACTTCTCTTTGGAGTTGGTCGCAAATCTGGTTCAATAACGTCGTTCGGATCATCTCAAAAATAAGAACGAACGGAATTGTTTTTTCTTGTTCAAATACTTGTTCACGTATCTGTTCGGCAAAGTCGTTCAATGCGTTCTCAAAATTTGATGTTGCAATCGACGTTGTTTTAGGAGGTTTGCTTTGATCCTGAGCGATGAGCTGAGCGAGATTTGTTCGTAAAGAATAATCTTCTCCGAACTCCATTTCGGCAATGAGATCATCTGGCATCCGAACAGATTTTTCTTGTAAATACTCTTCGAATTTTTTAGAAGAAAGATTCGGGGCATATGCTCCCAGGTGCTCTAGTCGCCAGCTGAGCTGTCGCAATCGTTCCAACTTGAATTTTTCTTCAATCACATCAGGATTGACAATTCCCTCAAAAGATTGCTGTGTATCTGCTAACAATACTTTATAAAATATCGGGTCGACCAGATCTGCGTTGGCAATATTTAAATTTGCAAGTTTCTTTTTCTGATATTTTTCTGCCAAACCCATGAGGCCTTTATTTTCATCAAACGATTTGAGTTGATCCAGTAAATCTGCTTCTGGAATATCGCGAACATCTTGAGTTCCAAGTGCGCGATCAAAAAAATTCAACACAGGTTGGCTTGGAAAATGAATGCGAGACAGATCTTCCAGAAAGATAAATGTCGGTTCTTTCTCAAAAGTTTCAATTATTTTTTTCTGTTCTTCGTACGGAAGAGTGTAATAATCTTCGTGTGGCAAAATATAAACACGATTTTCTATCTCAAAAAAGTCTACTGTTTTCAACAAATTCGAAATATGAGGACGGCCTTTCAGTCGATGGAGTGAGTCACTTCTAAGGCGTTTTTTTAGTCGTTTTGCAAGATCAATCGTATTGTTTTCCGCTGCTTTTTTCTCCTGTTCGACCAAGAGTTCTCTTCGCCTACTTCTCGCGCTTATGCGTTCCAATTTCATTTTTGCAGAAGAGGATCGACTCACCAGTCCTTCATGTAGATCTTTTAGTTGTGGAACCGTTAACTCGATAGTCTGTTGTTGAGGATCATATTCGCAAACCTCTTTGAGATAAGTCAGATAGACATTCTCGATCTCTTGTTTTATTTTTCCCTCCTCATCATTTTTTTCTTTTTCGGCTTGAGGTTTTTGTCTAGATTTTGATTTTCGTTCTACATCTCCTAACTGTTGACGTATTGCTTTAAGCAAGTTTCGTGGAGTATCAACGTTAGCTGTTAACTCATTCAATATAAAAAAATGTTCCATCAGTTCACGAAGTCGATTTTTTTGTGTTTGGTGCCCATTCCAATTTTCGATTAGTATTTCCATTTGTTTTTGTATATCACTTGTGTCAACCTCTTTCGATCCTTCCGTCTGTGTGATACTTTTTGTAAATGCTTCAATCAATTGAAGATCTGTGCCTATTCCTCGCTCAAGAGCTTCGTAAAACAGATGTGATTGATTTTGTTCAAAGGACATAGATGTAACTAAGTTGAATGACTTATAGAAAGTAGTATCTTAAATTTAGAGTTTAATGTCTAGGTTTGGGAAAATTTTGTCGATTTTTAATAAAAAGAACGGCCGAGACCGTTGAGTAAAGGTGGTCGTTTCCTCGAAGAAAAACGACCTTGGCAGTGACTAGTGAAGCAGGTAGTTGTTAGACAGAACGTTCCAGCTCTTGTTTCTTCTTTTCCTTCGAAGGGATTGCATGTGCGTTCTCGATGGATCGGAAGGACAAAGAACCGGCGTTGGTGCCTCTGGAGCACGACAACCACCAAATCCACACTGGTACACAACAGCGGTCTTGTTCATGAGTGCCTCCTTGTTGCACAGACGGTCTAGTCCGTCTTCTTAAATCGGACAAATCCATGCTTCACCAAGGAAGTCCTGTCCGATCCTTGTATGTGCGACGTGTGCACTTTTCAACAATGGCGCTGTTTGCCAATAAAAAAAGCCTATCATGAGTTGTCTGTATTCACAAGATCGTTATCCCTAGGTATACTCGCACCAGTATGTTACAGGTTGGAATCGTTGGTCTTCCAAATGTTGGGAAATCAACCTTATTTAAAACACTTACAAAAAAGCAGGTTGACTGTGCGAATTTTCCATTTTGTACGATTGAACCCAATGTAGGAGTTGTGGAAGTGCCGGATGTTCGACTCATACAACTGGCACAGATCAGCCAATCACAAAAAATCATTCCAACAGCAGTGGAATTTGTTGATATTGCAGGACTGGTCAAAGGTGCACACCAAGGAGAAGGTCTGGGAAATAAGTTTCTCTCAAACATTCGAAACGTAGATATGATTCTCCATGTGGTTCGTGCGTTTGAAGACGAGGATGTGCATCATGTGGAAGGATCGGTGGATCCTGTGCGTGACGTAGAAACAATCGAGACGGAACTTGCCATGGCTGATTTGGCAGTTATTGAAAAACGTCTTGTCAGTGTTCATGAAAAATTAAAAGCCGGAAAAACAAAAGATTTAGAATTACAAGAACAAGCACTCACCAAATTGCTTGAGGCGGTTGGCGCAGGAAAGATGGCAAATTCGGTCGAACTTTTTGAAGACGAAGAGAAAACGATTAAGGATATGAGTCTTCTGACACGAAAACCGATTTTGTCTATTGTCAACACAGCAGATGAGTCAAGAATTCAATCATGGACGAGTCCACTTGGAACTCATCGAGTCGCTCTTCCTATTTCGGTAAAATTGGAATCTGAAATTATGGAAATGTCGTCAGAAGATCAGATCATTTTTTTGCAAGAAATGGGTCTTGAACAATCGGGTTTGGATCGCTTGATTACACACTGTTATGCGATGTTAACGTTGCTGACGTTTTTTACTTCCGGCGAAAAAGAAACACGCGCGTGGACAGTAAGACAAGGGGCATTAGCTCCTCAGGCGGCTGGTGTCATTCACACAGATTTTGAAAAAACGTTTATTCGTGCAGAGGTTATTTTTTGGAAAGATTTTGTGGAACTTCGTGGGGAAGCCGGTGCACGAGACGCAGGAAAATTGCGTATTGAAGGAAAAGATTACGTCATCAACGATGGAGATGTGTGTCATTTCCGTGTCGGAGTTTAACGTTTTTATGATTTTTTTTGTTCTTGGTTCTCATCCGGATCTCTCGATCGCTGAGATTTTTTCGGTGATTGGCAAAAAGCCCATTGTGTTACAAACACAAGAAGTGTTGATTTTGGATGATGTTTATGAATCCCTTGAGCGACTTCAAGAACGTTTAGCCGGTTCAATTAAAATTGGGACTGTTTTACAAATGTTCGAGGCAATGGATGAGGATGCTATTGTAGATTTGGTCACGTCTATTGCCTCGCAAGCGGAGGGAAAGAATAAAATTTCGTTTGGAATGAGTGGATATGGATGTTCACAGCGAGAGATGTTTCAACTGGGAAAGCGGGTGAAGCAACAACTCAAACACACACAGCGTCCTGTACGTTTTGTTACAAGTAAAGAAGCCCAACTTTCGTCTGTGATTGTTCACGAGAATGTATTGTTGTTGTCCGGAGGAGAATTTATTCTTGTAAAACACGGCAAGAAGATTATTCTTGGTCAAACCGCCACGGTTCAAGATTATCGTTTTTGGTCAGATCGTGATTTTGGTCGTCCAGCACGAGATGCAAAATCAGGAATGCTTCCACCAAAATTAGCACGCATCATGATTAATTTGTCAGGAGCAGATCCATCTTCCAGTCTATTGTTGGATCCATTCTGTGGTTGTGGAACTGTGTTGGCCGAAGCGGCATTGCTTGGGTTTTCACACATGATCGGATCGGATATTTCACCAAAAGCGATCGCTAATACAAAAACAAATCTTGCCTGGACCATCGATCGATATCAGATCGTTGAGCCGGATATTTCCTTACTTGTCGCGGATGTGCGGGATAGTTCAACTGTGGTGACACAATGCGTTGATGTGATTGTGACAGAAACATTTTTGGGAGTTCCGAAAACAACGATGGTGTCCGATAAAGAATTTGTTGAAGAAAAGAAGACATTGTTGAATTTTTATGCGGAAGCCTGTGCGGCTTTGGGACGCATCCTTTTGTCTGACGCCATCATGGTGTTGGCAGTTCCTGCGTTTCGAACAGTGCGCGGATTTGAGTCGTTGGAAATAGATGCCCTACTGGTCACTTTAGGATTTGAGATTGAACAATCTTTTTTGTATTATCGGCCGGATCAATTCGTTGGACGTGAAATTTTCGTTTTGCGTAAGACTTGACCAATTGAGCAAAATTTTTTAGGATAAGCCAGTTAACTCATAACTGACCGAGACCTCAAAAATCTTCTTAAAAGAAGTTTTTGAACAAAAAGGTTGTTCGGTGTTTACCGAACCAGTTTCTATGAATCAATACGAACTGTTATACATTGTCTCCAATCACTATACTGATGAAGAAATTTCAAAGATTTCTGAACAGATTTCTGGTGAGGTGACAGCTGTGGGAGGAACGATCATTTCAAGCCGATCTATAGGTAAAATTCGACTTGCCTATCCGATTAAGAAACAACGTCATGGGACATATCTCCTTGTCCATTTTGATGCAGAATCATCTGTGATCGCAACGTTGAATCGAAAATTAACATTGACAGATGAAATTTTGCGTCATGTCATCACATCACGTCATCCAGGTGCGGAAAAAGACGTGTACGAATTAACTTCGTATGTTGCACCTTTATCAGAAGAAGCACGTCGAGAAAAGCCAAAAGATCATTCGGAAGAAGGAAGTCGACCAGTTGCACATCGATTTGTCAATGCAGAAATCGCACCACCTCCCCCATCGGCCAAATCCGCTGAAGAACATAAAATGAGCATCGAAGAACTCGATAAGAAATTGGATGCATTGCTCGATGCTGATATTACTGAGAACATTTAACGATAAAACGTATGTATTCACTCAATCGCGCAACAATTTTAGGTAATCTCACTCGTGATCCTGAATTGCGTCAAACTCCCTCTGGTCAAAGTGTTTGCACATTCGCTGTGGCAACCAACAGAACATGGAACGACGCAACAGGCACAAAACAAGAAGCAAGCGAATTTCACAATGTCGTTGCTTGGGGAAAATTGGCTGAGATTTGCGGTCAGTATTTGTCAAAAGGTAAAAAAGTGTATGTGGAAGGTCGATTGCAAACACGCGATTGGGATGGACAAGACGGTATCAAACGCTATCGAACCGAAATTGTCACTGACAACTTAATCATTCTCGATCGTGCAGGATCTGCCACTTCATCTGCTTCCTTTACTCCACCTCAAGCAGCCCCGCGAGACGATCGACCCCTCAACCAGGATGATGAAATCAATGTTGAGGATATTCCATTCTAACTTATGGAAAAGCAACAACAAGCCAAAAAAAAACGGCAATGTTATTTCTGTGTTAATACGGTTGACCATATCGACTATAAGGATATGAACACTTTGCGACGATATATCTCATCGTTTGCAAAAATCGTCCCACGTAAGCGTTCTGGTGTGTGTATGAAACACCAACGCGGATTGTCAAATGCCATCAAGCAAGCACGCATCATGGCGTTGATCCCATTTGTCCAAAAATAAAAAAAAAGACAGTCGACAAGACTGTCTTTTTACATGCTCTTTCATTTATGACAGTAAAATCAATTGTTCATATTGCACATGAACGGCAGATCATTAATCAATCCATTCGGAGTTTTTTTGTGGATCGCGGTTATACAGAAGTGGAAACTCCCATTGTTGTTCGTTCTCCTGGAATGGAACCAAATCTTGTACCTTTTGAAACAATGGTGATTGAACCAAACGGAGTCGCACATACAGCGGCATTAATCACGAGTCCTGAGTATTTTATGAAAAAATTGCTTGGACTTGGTATGCAAAAAATTTTTACGATCACAAAAGTCTTTCGTAATGAAGAGTCGTTTGGTGGAAATCACAACCCTGAATTTTCCATGATCGAATGGTATCAACAAGGTGCAGATTATCATGTCTGTATGGATGAAACAACCGAGCTCATCACGTCTGTCGCACAAAATCTTTCTCTACATCAGTGTTCGATAAACCAAGATGTTTTTTTGACGGATTGGAAGCACGTTCGTGTTCAAGAGTTGTTTTTGGAATATCTTGGTTTGGATTTGAGTACAGCAAGCAGTGAACAGCTTCGTCAAACGTGTATGCATCATCACATTCATTGTGATGCATCAGATACAGAAAGTGATTTTTTTTATCGATTATTTCTCTCAAAAATCGAACCAGAATTACGAGGAAAGATGTTTGTAGTTGATTATCCGAAGTATCAAGCTTCGCTTGCACGTCTCACCTTGGATCAACACTATGGAGAACGATTTGAGTTGTACTTGAATGGGTTGGAAATTTGCAATGGATTCACCGAACTTACAGACTCGCAAGAACAGCGATCACGATTTTTAGAAGAAGCGAAAGAACGAGCAACGTTGAATCGGACGGTTCATCCCATTGACGAAACATTTTTAAACCTGTTACCATCCTTGCAAATTCCCACGTTTGGGAATGCATTGGGTATTGATCGATTGCATATGTTTTTGATGAATCGAGATCGTATTGAAGACGTAATGCTCTTTAGCGCACAAGATCTTTTTTAAGAAGTGTTAAATAAATCTTTATGGCATCTCCAAACGATATCAAAAAAGGAACGGTTATCACTATCAATGGCGAACTCTGGTGTGTCAATGATTTTCAACGAGTGAGTCCTGGAAAAGGAAGTTCGTTTGTGCGAACACGCATGAAAAATCTCAAGACCGGAAAAGTACAAGAACATAATTTCAAATCCGCGGAAACGTTGACGTTTGGAGATGTGCAATACAAAAAAATGCAATATTTGTATAATGATGGGAATTTATATACGTTCATGGACACTACGTCGTATGAACAAATTTCCGTTGCTGCTGCCGACATCAAAGATTCAATTCCTTATTTGAAAGAAGGAATCGATGTCAGTGTTGTTCTCCATGATAATCAGCCAATCAGTGTTTCGTTGCCACAGAAAATTGAATACACCGTTTCTTATACCGAACCAGCAGTCAAAGGTGATACTGCTTCTGGAAATGTCTTAAAGGAAGCTGAATTGGATAATGGGTTAAAGATGAAAGTTCCATCATTTATTTCACAAGGAGATCGAATACTTGTGAACACCGAAAGTGGATCCTATTCTGAACGAGTAAATTAGTAACGAAACATCCACTACTCTTCTTTCTCCACTTTCACATCCGCTTCTTGCTCTTCTGGCACTTGGTGAATTGATTTGAGAACGGCTTCTCGAATTTCCTTCAGCAAGGTTGGGTTTTCACGGAGTGTGTTTTTTGCATTTTCACGACCAAGCCCAAGTTTTTGCTCGTTGAAATAGTAGTTACTTCCGCTTTTTTTAATGACAGCCAATTCAGATCCAAGATCAATCAGATCACCTGTGATGGAAATTCCTTCGTTGTACATGATGTCGAATTCACATGTTCGAAATGGTGGAGCAACTTTATTTTTAACGATTTTCACTTTTGTTCTATTTCCGATGATTTTTTCCGCTTGTTTGATTTGTGCACTTCGACGAATTTCTACTCGAATAGATGAGTAAAATTTTAAAGCGTTTCCACCAGGTGTTGTTTCAGGGTTGCCAAAGACCACACCAATTTTCATACGAATTTGGTTGATAAAAATGACGGTTGTTTTTGATTTGTTTACAATCGCTGCCAACTTACGTAGCGCTTGGCTCATCAAACGAGCTTGCAGTCCCATGTGTTGATCACCCATGTCACCCTCAATTTCTGCTTTCGGTGTTAATGCAGCAACCGAATCGATGACGATAATATCTACGGCGTTGGAACGTACAAGTGTTTCAACAATTTCAAGCGCTTGTTCGCCTGTGTCCGGTTGTGAAATATAGAGTTCATCAATATTGACGCCTATTTTTTGCGCATATTCTGGATCAAGCGCATGTTCTGCATCTACATACGCTGCAAGACCACCCAATTTTTGAACTTCTGCAACAACGTGTTGAGCCAGTGTTGTTTTTCCAGATGATTCTGGGCCGTAGACTTCAATGATACGTCCTCGTGGCATTCCACCAACTCCCAGTGCAAGATCCAACGAAAGACATCCGGTAGAAATCGCCTCGATTTGCATGGTTTTCGCTTCACCAAGACGCATGATGGCACCTTCACCAAAACGTTGTTTGATTTGATCAATGGCATCGAGCGCGGCGCGTGATTTTGCATCTGCTTCTACTTCCTTTGTTACCTGTTTGGCCATAAGAGAATTTTAGATGGGTTATGAGACCTATTGAATCGAACCTAGCCTATCAAAGTAATCTCATTCTATCAAAAAAATTGAAAAAATCAAGCGTTTTGTTGCGAAATTATGACAGCCTATAAAAATCATCGCTTCTTTGAGCGATGATTTTGTGTCAAATTTTACGAGCAAACACGTTGAAATTAGTTGTTATCCACATGTGGTGCAAGCGAGACAGAACGATCTTGTTGCAGAATGACTCGGCGATATTCGATCGAAGGTCGTGAATAGCGTTTGATGCTTTCAATCGTGATGAGATTAAGTCCTCGTTCCAGTGCAACTTCCACATCAAATGTTCCATTTTTATTGAGCAGAACATTTATTCCATTTACACGCACGCTCGCATCATCTTCCACTGTTCCCGTAACCAAAATTGTTGCGTCGTTGGTAGTAAAACCATCGGTAGGTTCGTAGATGGCTAGTTTTGGAGGTGAAATGATCTCACGAACTTGTACACCAAGATAGAAAAATATTGCAAGTGCAATACAGGCAAATACACCAATTTTAATAAATCGACTGGCTACAAAAAATCGAAAGGCTTGTGTGCGTTGACGCGGAAGTCTTGCTTGGGTGATAAAATCACAGGTTCCGTGTTCCTGTTCAAAGATATTGAGAAAATATTTTTCGTCTGCCTGAAAGACGCGAAGATACACTTTGAGATAATTACGCGTGTAAATCGGATCTGGAAGTTGGCAAAAGTCACCAGACTCAATCAGTTGCAAGTAAGTTCGGCTGATTTTAGTGAGACGTTCCATGTCAGACAATGTAAAATTCGCCTCTTTGCGAAGAGCTTTGAGTTTATCACCAAGACGTTCCGAGTGATGAAATTGTCGAATCGTAAATGCCATGAGTGTTATTCAAATTTGTCTTTAAGCCAATTTTCGTCAACTGTTTTTTCCCAATGTGTTGTGTCTAAATCTGCTGGTGATTCGATGGTCTCATCGAGTTCTTCGATTTTCAATTGTCTGTTGTGATGCCGTTTTGTTTCCTCGTAATCATCTTGTACGGTTGGCATTCCTTCTTTGAGATCACCTCCATGTGGCCACTTATTCATAAGAATTTCGCGTGGTTTTGCTCCTTCGGATGGACCAATCACTCCTGAATTTTCTAATAGATCCATAATGCGAGCTGCACGTGAATATCCAATGCGCATTCGGCGTTGAAGAAGAGATGTTGATGCTTTACCTGCTTGTAACACAACCTGGATGCAATCGTCCAATAAAGGATCAGAATTAGTTGAATGATCAAACACCGTACCTGATTTGGTAATTTCTGTAATGGCTGTGTTGTAATCAGGTTGACCTTTGTCTCGAAGAAACGACACAATACGTTCGAGTTCGTCTGTTGAAACAAATGCTCCTTGTAAACGTTTTGGTTTTGCGAGTTCTGCACTGGTAAAGAGCATATCACCTCGACCCAGAAGTTTTTCCGCACCGGATTGGTCAAGAATCGTTCGTGAATCTGTTTGTGATGCCACGGCAAACGCAACACGACCAGGAATATTTGCTTTGATCAGTCCGGTAATGACGTCGACACTTGGACGTTGTGTTGCCAGAACCAAGTGGATTCCGACAGCACGCGCCATCTGAGCGATACGTACAATAGTTCCTTCAATTTCTCGACCACTGGCACTCATGAGATCTGCAAGTTCGTCAATCATGATCACAATTTTTGGCATGCGTTCCTCCACACGAGCATTGTAATCATCGATGTTTCTTGCTCCCATTTTTCCGAGCAAATCCAGACGTCGTTCCATTTCACGAACCGTCCATTTCAATGCATTGACGGTATCATCAACGCCGGTGATAGGTGGGACAAGTAAATGGGGAATTCCTGCATAGGCCGTCAGTTCAACGCGTTTTGGATCAACAAGAATAAATTTCAATTCATCCGGGCCATTTTGATACAATAGTGACAAAATGATCGTGTTAAGACAGACACTTTTTCCGGATCCTGTCGCACCGGCAACCAGCATGTGTGGCATTTTATCAAGAGGAATTACCCACGCGTTTCCGGAAACATCTTTTCCAAGTGCAACGGAAAGTTGGCTGGAACGATCACGAAATTGTTTTGCCTCCAACAAATCACGAAGCGCAACCGTTGCGACCTTTGTGTTTGGAACTTCAATTCCCACAAGAGATTTTCCCGGAATCGGGGCTTCCATACGAATTGGATGAGCCGCGAGTGCAAGGGCCAAATCATTTTGCAAACCTACGATGCGAGAGATTTTGACTCCTTGTGATGGACGAAGAGTGTACTGCGTCACGGTTGGTCCAACGGCTGTTTCTCCCATTTCCACATCAATCCCAAATTCTCCAAAAGTTTTTTCAATGATTTGTTTATTGCGTTCGATATCACCGGATTGTGCTTTAGAATTTGAACGTTCCAACAAGGTCATTGGTGGAATCATTTGTCGACGATTTGAAGTTGCAAGAACCGTTTCCGGTTCTGGCTGTGTGTTGACTGGAGTTGAATGAAACGATGGAATGTTGATTTCGTTTTCTTCTTCTTTTAGTTCTTCATCTTCGTTGTCGAGTTCATCTAGTTCTTGATCAATATCAATATCCCGCGAATACGTCTGTACTCTTTTTCGATCCATGTGTGCAATGATCAATCCTCTAATATGCGTATGAATATCAACAAGTGAACGAAGAGAGGTATTGAAAATGAGCATGATCGAGACAAGAAGTAAGGCAAGCACAATCACAAGTGCACCCCAATAGCCAACAAAATGTGGAAGCATAAGTCCAAGAAATTGGCCTGCGTATCCGCCCGTAACAGAAAGATCCTGAGTAAATGATTCTGGTCGATTGACCAACAGGAGATTCAACGTTGCATTAAACGAAAGGAAAAAGAACAAGAGACCTACATAGTTCCATGTTGAGAATATTCCTCGTTCCGGATAGACAAGTGTGGCACCGATGATAATAAGGATGAGTGGAACAAGAAATCGGTCGAAACCAAAAAAGATAGA
>CAYIPP010000011.1:0-11900 GCA_964365355.1 uncultured Gammaproteobacteria bacterium | reverse complement strand
AAATAATCTTATGCCTGCAAAACGTCATATTCGGCTGCAAGCCATTTTCGAAAACTTCGAAGTGGCTCCACCACTCCTTCAGTTTCCTCAAACGGCTTTCGCTCGAATCTGACATTTTTCGGCTACAAGCTTATTTGGCAACAAGTCTAATTTTTGTGCTAATGCATTTTTGCTATTTTCTCTTCATTTCTTTCTATGGACGAACTCATGAATGAACTTCGACATCTTGGTCTCTCTGATAAAGAGGCTTCTGTATATTTGGCATCGCTTGAACTGGGTCCGGCGCCTGTTCAAGATATTTCGCACAAATCAAAAATCAATCGTGCCACAACATACGTGATGATCGAATCATTGTCTGGTCGCGGGCTTATCTCTACATTTGTTCGTGGAAAGAAGCGATTTTATACACCGGAAACTCCAGAGCGTTTGCTTTCAATTTTGCGGATGCAACAAAAGGAATTGGAAGAAAAAGAAAAAGAATTCGCCAAGACGCTTCCGACATTGTTGGCTTTGTATAATACAGAGGGTGTGAAACCTCAGATTCGATATATTGAAGGATTTGAAGGATTAAAAACCGTTCATCAGATTTTTGAAAAATTGAAAGGGGAGTATGTGCAAATTCTTCCACTTGATGATGCACTAGCTTCACCAGAACTCGAAGCAGATCGACCTCGACACGTTGCGACACTTGCGGCGGAACAAGTAATGCATCGAATTCTGGCTGTTACAGATAAAGTGAAACCTGAAGATTTGCCAAAAATGGGTTATGGCGAAATGAAATTCATGCCAGCGTCAGAATTTCCTTTGCATGGAGAAATTGTGATTCGTGCCAACTATGTCTTTCTTTTTTCTTACCGTTCAGCAGTGCTCTCTGTTGTGATTACCAGCAAAGAAATAGCAGACGCGGCGCGTGTATTGTTTAATCTTGCTTGGAAGGGTGCACAAGATTTTCCATCAAAAAAAGATGCCTAATAAAAAAGACCGGGACTATCGGTCAGATTTTTGAATAGCTTTGTTCACTAGCCTCCTGTCCAACCGCAGCGAAAGCATGGCTGGAGGTAGGCTGGGTGTCCGCTGAGAGGATGATGAATCGAACTATGTAATTTCAAAATTAGGTTTGTTTCGATGGTTGTCATGGCGTCTTCTCCAGGGGTTTGTCCTGGAGTGGGCTGCATGACAAGCAAACGAAACATTCGTGCTCTGTCTTCATCTTCTCTCTCCGGACAAAGTACCGGCGCTGCCTGCCGGCAAGGCCGTCCATACACGTGATCTTGATATTCACGTTTTGGACAAAAGAAGCGTACCAGATTTTGCAAAAAATGTCAATATTTTCGGACGAATACAAGTTGAATAGTAAAAATGTTGATGTTTTTAAACATTTTATTATCAAAAACTCTTGACAAATATAGTTTTTTTCCGTCATTGCGAGAAGCTTGAGATTATCATGAAGCGACGAAGCAATCTCTGTATTTTGTTTAGAACAGAGTTCAACGAGTCAGAATGAGATTGTTTCGCCTTATGATAAACTCAGGCTCGCAATGACGGAAAAGTGGTGCTTTGTTCATGCGCTAAACAGAAAAGACACTCTGTAAACAGGGTGTCTTTTCTTTGGGAAGAGAGTTGGTCTTGCGACCACTTCAGGATGGCATACGCATCATGCTGAAGTGATCGTCCCTTTTCAGATGCCTTCATTCTCAAGCATGGATGAATGAAGATCTCTGGTGAGGGCGGGAGTCGACAGTATGTTGTTGCCGACTCCCGCAAGTGGTGGCGCCGAAGCGCCGACTAATCTTGGTTCTTCCCCTTTTTGCCTCCGCCCTTCCCCTTCTTGCCGCCGACAGTCTTCTTGGTGCCTGGCATCGCCGCGAGTGCCCTGGCCACCTTGTCACGCGCCTTGGCCTTGCGCCGCAGACGGTTGGAGGTGCCCTTGGAGTCGTGGTCGGCGAAGTTGCCGGACGCGCCACCGATGGCGATGGTCGTGGTGGTGCGGCGCTGCTCGAGCTCCTTGTGGAGCTTGATCAGTGCCGCCTCGAACTGCTCGACGGTCTGGTTGCCCCTGGAGTACTGCTTGTCGCCGCACTCGGGGCACCGACCGCAGGCCTTGATGGCCATCTCGCGAGTCAGCTCGTCCTTGTTGCAGTCGGCTTGTTCGGCGATAAAGCCGAGACTGACCGGCAGTCGCATCTCTCTACTCGGGTAGTGCTTGGCGCACCGCCCGTACTTGCCGTTGCAGACGTGGATCTCCACGCCCGCGTCGTTCTTGTACAGATCGCCGGGCTTTGGCTCGGCGTCTTTGCTGGCACGGTACTCCTCGACCGCCTTCCGGATCAGCTCCACCGCCTCAGCGACTGAGCATGTATCGCCCTGGATGAACTTGGTGGCCATCTCTGCCGAGAGGCAGATCTGAGCCAGCATTTCCAGGGTGATCTCGTTGATGTACGGTTTCGAATCCGTACGTTTGGCGATCTCGGCGCGGATGGCACCAAGGTTCTTGGCCACACGGGCAGTCATGAGCTCGATCAGCTCGCCACTGCGACCGATGACGTAGAGGGTCTCGTCGCCGGTCTTCCGGACGATGTCACCCCTCTGCGGCGTGGCCGGCTTGACCTCCTCGGTCTTGGGCCGGACATCCACCTTGAACGCGTCGGCACTGCGGGCCACTTTGGACGCGAGCGCGACGATCTGCTTGCGCAACTTATCGCCGTCGTTCGTCCTCTTGTTGGGCATGCCCGCGAAGGTCGCGCGCATCCTCTCCAGCTCGGCCGCAGCGGCCTCGAAGGCCTTCACATGCTCGGGCTTGTTGGCCTCAGCCTTCTTGGCCTCGAGCTGCGTCTGCATGTCCGGGAGGACATTCAGGACGACCTGGCTGGCCGTGCTCTCGGTGAGCCACGTCCGCCAGTCGACGTCGAGCTGCTCGGCCGTTTCGATCGCCTGCGCGATGGCTGAGAGGCCGTTGGTCCCGAGCGGCAGGCCGGTCTCGGTCTTCAGCCAGGAGATCGGGACGTTCTTTCCATGGACCAACGGGGCACTGGCCATATTGCGGGCCGTTTCGAGCGTCGCGTAGAGCTCGTCTACGCTCGTAACGGAGCACGAGAACCCGAGGGCTTCGAGCGCCGCGGCGGCGCTGCCGAGTTCGACGAGCTTGGTGCCCTTGGGGCAGCGTCCACCAATCTGGCGGAGCGTCTCATGTCCCTTGGCCATTGCGGCCGCCTTGGCTTCCCTCAGCTGCCTCTCGAGGGTCTCGAGGTCAGCGGCGGGGGTCGTGTTGGTGTTGGTCGGGGTCGTCATGATCTTGTCTCCTCCGTAATGGTCGCAGTGCAAGATGCGCCGCTTGATATCGGCTCACAAGACCCCCACCATAGGGGACTGTTACCGCATATAAACACGAAGATATTCGCGCACATATGTGGCAACAGTCCAATCTAGAAATGTCTATTTGAATGTTCTTGATTGTTGGGATGATTCCCACCAGAGGGCATAACACAGAGATTGCTTCGCCTTTTGATAAACTCAGGCTCGCAATGACGAATGTTATGAACTTTGGTGGGAAGAGCGACGCGGATGTGTTCCATCGTTGTCGCTCAGATGTAGCGAGAAAGAACGGGGGTCAGAGTCGCGCAGTGCCTTCCGGGGTCACTGCGGAATCGAGGCAAGGTCGACGCTCGGCGCTACTGGAGCGCGGAAGCGTCGATGCTGATGCTGACCGGAGGCGCGAGTGTGGACTCGCTGTCCGCAGCCTGTCCATCGGGCAGGCTGTCGCGGAGCGTTTTCAGTCCAGCCAGACCCTTGGCTGTAAGCGATTTGAAGGCCACATGGTTGGCCTTCGACACCTTGGGCTCGCGCGGGGTGGCCTGGGTGGCCTTCTTCGGGGCTGGCGCCGGCGTCGCTGGAGCGGCGATCGGCATGCTGACCTCGGCCTTCGGTGCCGGCTCGAGGCTGGCGAGGTCGACGACTTGCTTCTTCTCCTTGCCGGTCTCCCAGAGACCGTCGAACTCACTCCGCCAGTGTTTCTGGTACTCGAGCAGATCGCGCGAATAATCGTCTACGCGCTGGAGTCGAGTACCGGAGAGGGTGAACAGGGCATTGCGAATGCTGTTCTTCGCGGCCTGAAGAATGGTGGGGATGAACGCGATCACGGCCGAGACGGTCTCGTCGTATTCGGCGATGTCCGAGAGTGTCAGGCAGCCTGTGATCTCAGGTGCCAGGAAGTTGAGGAACCTGGCCATGTAGTTGGCCTGCTCATCCGTGCAGGTGATGATCTCGACCTCGCTCGGTGTGTTTTCACCGAGGCGCTTCAGCTGGTTCCGCCAGCTCTCGCGCACCTCGTCGAGCTGAGCGTGGTAGATGATCGCCCGATCGAACGTCTCACCGTCCGCGTTCTCCAGCACCTCGTTGGTGCGGTTCCTGGCCGAGATGGCCAGCAGCGGAACCATGGCCACTGCGGCCTCGAGGCGAGCGTCTGTCCCTACCAGTTTCTTCGGGTGCAGGTGGGCCGTGAAGCCCGGGACGAGGAAGTTGATCACGCCGTCCACGTGCCGACGCTGGTCATCGGAGTAGCGGCTGTTGGTCTGTGCGGCGGTGAAGTTGCGGTTGATCACGTTCTGCGTCGTCATGTCTCTCTCCTATGAATTTCGTATCTCTGACAGAATGTTGCGGCGCCCACTTAGGCAACCGCGTCCAGCCTTTTGTCCCTTGGGATCCTTTTGGCGAAATAGGGAAGAATCATCTTCCTCATTCCGCCAAAAGGATCATGTGAATGTTCTTACTGATTCGGCTGAACCGACTCAGAAATACGGAGGTAAAGCTTGATCTATTGACCTGCCCGAAAGCTGGTGTGGATCGTGAGATTCATGCGTATGAGATCAGTCAGCCAAGGCCGAGTGACATCATTTGGATCTCTCCGCCATCGTTCTTCTATGGAAGTCGGATGGACGGCTTTACTCTCTCCTCCGTGTTTCTAAGAACAACCTGATGTTGGTTGTTTGGATTCACTGTGTGAGTTCTCATGTTTTCGATTCCTCAATCAATAACTCACAGATATCCCCTGAGCGAGGAGTCAGCGACGAGTCGAAGGGTGTGTTTCTACGGCCTTCGACAGGCTCAGGCAATAAGCTCTTTATATTTCCTTTTTTTTAACCAAAAACCGGTTATCATATGTTTCTCAGGTTTTTGCGAGAGATATATACAATAAACCGGCTTTACAGCATGTTATTGATTCACCGATGAAATCGGTGGCTACTTATGGCCACAAGTAGCAGGTGGACTCTCTCCAAAAGATTTATATGTAGTGTACGACGAAAAAATAACACATTTTGTTGAATTTGTCAAGACCTCATAGGTAAGAATATACAAATTATTGCTATATTTAGTAAAAATAGAGTGTCAGAAGTTGTTGGAAACTATGAAATTTTTTCCATGTCATTGCGCAGCGTCCGACTCTGTCGGAAGGAGCTTGAGGTTATCATAAAGCGACGTGGCAATCTCTGTTTTTTGAAAAATAAAGAGATTGCTTCGCTCAGTGATAAACACTCGCTCGCAATGACGGAAGGGGGATATTAAACCCAGTCTCGCAATGACAAAAAATCATGGTAAAAGATCGAGCGCAATGACGGAACAGATCAAACATCTTTTTTCAAAGCGGGTAACAGGGTATTTTCCCCTCTCTATGTTATACTATTCTTAGTATGAATCCGTTTGCACAAACCATTGGCCATACGACAGCACAAGATGTTCTCTTGCGCATGTTTGCTCATGACCGACTGCCACACGCTTTACTTTTTGTTGGTCCTTCACATGTTGGAAAAACACATATAGCGCACGCGCTCATACGTTTTTTGCTCAACACAAATCTTTCATTTAATGCCTGTGCAGATCTGTCTATTCTTCAACGAGATCAAGATGAAAAAACGGGAAAATGTAAAACACAAATTTCTGTTAAACAAATTCGCGCGCTTGTTGAGCGATTGAACATGTCATCGATGAGCGGCAAGTGGAAGATTGCCTTCATTGAAGAAGCTCATCGTTTTTCTGTTGGAGCCGCCAATGCCTTGCTGAAAACACTCGAAGAACCGAAAGGTCAAACGTTGATCATTTTACGTGCACCAAGTGTGGAATCCGTGTTACCAACGATTGTTTCTCGTTGTCAGTTGATTCGTTTATCTGTTGTGTCACGAGAAACAATCGCCACAGCGCTTGGAAAGCGCGGGCTCAGTCCAACAGAAGCACGTTCTATTGCCGCACGATCACTTGGTCGTCCGGGACTTGCTCTGCGTTATATTCAAGATGGAGAATTGCGCGCACAAAAAGAATTGGCAATCGATCAAGTACAGACGTTATTTTCCGCCACGCTTTCAGAACAATTTCGGTCGGTAATGGAGATTCTGCCAAAGGCAGAAGCGGATAAAGCACGAGTACTCGCTCGTCTGCTCGATGATTGGTCAGAGGTGCTTCGTGATGATTTGCTACATACGATTGGATGTCACACCTGGTGTTTTAAAGAAGGAGATTCTTTCAACGGTTCTGTACAACGCACAACACATGTTTTACATCGTGTTCAAGAAATTCGCGATGCACTGCGATATCCTATCAATCCACATTTAGCCCTTGAACATCTTTTTCTTTAATTATTTCTTTTTCTTTTCTATGAAACATCTTTCATCTCTTCTTCTGCTTTTTGTCTTGCTTGGAGCGGGTTGTGTCAATTTTGGCGGAAAAACTCAAGGTCCGGATGGTGGTATATATAAAACAATTGATGCTGGAACCACATGGACTCAGCCGGTGGTTGTTCTCACCGCTCAAGGAGCTGGAACACTGGCGACAAGTGATGTCTTGAGTGTGGAACTCGATCCATCCGATCCGTTCTTTTTGTATGCTGGTACCCGTGGAAATGGCATGGTGTACACCGAAGATGGAGCAGTATCGTGGAGATTGCCACGACTAACCTCATTGCAAGATGGAATGATTCAAGATATTGAAGTCAATCCATCAAAATCGTGTGAGGTGTATGTGGCCAAAGGAGAAAAATTGTTTAAAAGCACAAACTGCATGAGAACCTTTGATGATGAAACGTATGTTGAAACACGTGCGGGGATTGTCGTGAGTCAGGTCGCGATTGATTGGTATACGCAAGGTGTCATTTGGATCGGACTCAGTAATGGTGATATCTTAAAAAGTGTTGATGATGGAGCGAGTTGGAAAACGGTGTTGAACATGGGAGGTGAAATTTCATCGATTCTGCTTAGTAGTAAAGACAGTCGTCAGGTGATCATTTCAAGTATCAATAAAGGAATGCAACGAACAATAGATGCAGGAGATCATTGGGAGAAATTAGACAGTCAGTTAAAAGAATTTTCAGGAGCGAATCAAGTGTTTGCACTGACACAAACCAACGATGGTGGATTGATTCTTGCAGCAACGAAATATGGTTTGTTACGATCTACAGATGATGGAGCATCTTGGGATGCATTGAGTTTATTGACGTCGCCAGGTCAAGTGGTGATCTATACGGTAGCGGTTGCACCAAAGGATCCAAATACAATGTACTATGCAACACCTGGAACATTTTATCGAACGTCGGACGGCGGACAAACATGGCAAACAAAAAAATTCCCAAGTACGCGAATTCCACGCGCAATTCTTGTTGACCCACAAGATGCTTCAGTGTTATATGTTGGAGTTGCCGCTCCGGCAGAATAAAGAGACCTTACTTTTTCAGAGGTCTCTCACGATTTATTCGGATCGTTGTTTCTAACATGAGTGAATTATGCATGCCTATTTATCAACAAAAAAACTTGATTTTCAATCAGCGATTGATCAATTACAAAAAGAATTTGGTGCGTTGCGAACAGGACGTGCGACTCCGGCGATTGTAGAAGATATTCCTGTATCCGCTTATGGATCCACCATGGAAGTCAAAGGGCTGGCTTCGATCATGACGCCGGACGCGCGAAGTATTGTGATAGATCCCTGGGATAAAGGACTCACGCAAAACATTGAAAAAGCGATTCGTGATGCAGGAGTTGGTTTAAATCCAACCGTAGATGGTTCCTTGATTCGTGTGATGATTCCACAGATGACAGAAGACAGTCGAAAACACATTGTGAAACTCTTAAAAGAAAAAATGGAAGATGCACGTATTCGTATTCGAGGAGTTCGTGAAGATATCCGAGAAGAAATTTTACACAAGGAAAAAGAAAAAGAATTGAGCGAAGACGAGAAATTTAAGTTGTTTGATGAGCTCGACAAATTAACGAAGGAATTTATCGAACAAGTGGCGAATCTTGGAATACAAAAAGAAACTGAAATTATGACGATATGAGCGAATCAACAGTGACGATGGAAAAAATTACCGCCCTCGCCAAACAGCGAGGGTTCGTGTATCCAGGCTCGGTGATTTATGGCGGACTGGCGAATTCTTGGGATTACGGTCCACTTGGAACAGAGTTGAAAAATACTATAAAGCGCGTTTGGTGGAAGCGATTTATTCAGGCACGTTTGGACATGGTTGGACTCGATGCTGCAATTTTGATGAATCCTCGTGTGTGGGAAGCATCAGGTCATGTGAGTTCGTTTACAGATCCTCTTGTAGATTGTCGTGCTTGTAAGCAACGTTTTCGAGGAGATAAATTGTTGGAAGATGTAGTAGGCGTGGAAGCGGTTGCTGGGATCAATCTCGAAGACGTGCAACCACGGTTGATGGAACATCAGATCGTTTGTCCACATTGTGGCAACGTCGATTGGACCGAAGCAAAAAGATTTAACTTGATGTTTAGAACTCATCAAGGAGTGATTGAAGGAGAAGGAGATGCAATCTATCTTCGACCTGAAACAGCTCAAGGAATTTTTGTGAATTTTAAAAACGTTGTGATGAGTCAGCGCATGCGTTTGCCATTTGGGATCGGTCAAATAGGAAAATCGTTTCGGAATGAAATTACACCAGGAAATTTTACGTTTCGAACACGTGAATTTGAACAGATGGAAGTTGAGTATTTTTTTGATGCAGAAAAAAGTGATTGGCAAACCATGTATAACGAATGGAAAGAACTTGGGTGGAGTTTTCTGGTGGAAACTCTTGGAATTCGTCCAGAAAAAATTCGGTTTCGTGATCATGAGGCAGATGAATTGTCCCATTACTCAAAAGGAACAACTGATATTGAGTATGCATTTCCTTGGGGATGGGGAGAATTGTGTGCTGCAGCAGCGTATCGAACAGATTATGATTTGACACAACATGCAAAATTTAGTGGTGAAGATTTACGTTACACAGATCCCAATGATCCAACGCGAAAATTTATTCCTCATGTGATTGAACCCTCCTTTGGAGTTGATCGTACCCTACTCGCTTTGCTTCTTTCTTCTTATACTGAGGAAAAAGCTCCTACAGCTGACGGAGGTGAAGATATCCGAGTGGTCATGAAATTTCCTTATCAATTGTCACCAATAAAGATCGCTCTTCTTCCTCTTTCAAAAAAAGAAGAACTTTCTTCTATTGCGCAGTCGCTGGCAAGACAATTCGCAAAACAATGGCGTGTGGATTACGATGAAACTCAATCCATCGGGAAACGCTATCGTCGGCAAGATGAAATTGGAACTCCTTACTGTGTGACTGTGGATTTTGATAGCCTCAACGATCATTGTGTGACGGTTCGAGATCGCGATACGATGGAACAAGTTCGCGTCACTATCGACGAACTTGAGGATTGGTTTGAACAAAAATTAACGATGTGATGCGTATATGCAAACAATTCAATTACAAAACGGCCTTCGTGTGTTGTTGGCTCCATCTGAAGGGACAAATACCGTCACAGTACTTGTGCTTGTCCGAGTTGGTTCTCGCTATGAAAGCAAAAAGGTGAGTGGTGTGTCTCACTTTATTGAACATTTGTTGTTTAAAGGAACAAAGAAACGTCCAACCGCACAACATATTAGTCGAGCGCTGGACATGCTCGGAGCTGAATTTAATGCATTTACCGATAAACACGTCACGGGTTATTACATCAAAGTTGACCAAAGCGCTCTCACAACGGCATTGGATATTTTGTCTGACATGATTTTTCATTCGAAATTTGATCCAAAGGAAGTCAATCGCGAACGTTCGGTTGTGATTGAAGAAATCAACATGTATCAAGATGCGCCGATGCGTCATGTGGAAGATTTGTTGGAAGAGGCAGTCTATGCAGGAACTACATTGGGATGGAATATTGCCGGTACTCCAAAAACCATGAAAGACATGAAACAAGAAGATATTTTGTCATATTACAAAGAGTACTATCAGCCATCAACGATGGTGATTGCGGTCGCAGGAAATTTCCAAAAAGACGCATCGTCATTGATCGAGAAGTATTTCGGAAGTGCAAAAGATGCAAAAATTCCACCAACACCATTTGTGCCGTTTGCGAATAAGAATCGTTTGGGTGATGCACCATACGTTCGGATCCAAAACAAAAAAACTGAACAAATTCAAGTGGCTTTAGGATTTCCCTCCTTTGGCATTGATGATCAGCGAAATGTTGCGCTTGGACTGTTGTCAGTGATTTTGGGTGGAAACATGAGTTCTCGTTTGTTTGTGGAAGTTCGAGAGCGAAGAGGATTGGCCTACTTTGTCCGTGCAGCTAATTCGGTTTACGACGATGTTGGTGTCTATTCGATTCGTGCAGGACTCGATAAAAAGCGTTTGCCGCTTGCAATGAAAACGATTGTGAGTGAATTGAAAAAAGTGACGAGAACTGGCGTTACAGCAGAAGAATTGAAAAATGCAAAAACATTTTTACATGGTCAACTTTCCATTCGCATGGAAGACAGTTTTGATCGAGCAGAATGGTTTGCCAAACAAGCAATGTTTAAAGAAATACGTTTGACCCCTCAAGAATATCTTGTGCTTGTCGACATGTTGACTTCTGATGATTTGAAACGTGTTGCAAAAGAAATTTTTGTTATGTCACGCATGAGTGTGGCTGTGGTTGGTCCGTATAAAACCCGTGAAGAGTTTTTGAAAAAGGCTGGTCTATGAAAACCGTTGTAGGAAATTGGAAAATGCAAGTTGGGGTTCGAGAAAGCGTTGCACTGGCACGTGGAACGCTTTTGACGTTGCGCGGAAGAAGCATTGCGCCAGATCTTGTCGTCTGTCCTTCATTTGTGGCTTTATCTGAGGTTCATAAAGTTTTGGCGCGAAGTTCTGTGTCGATGGGGGCTCAAAATGTGTTTTGGGAAGATCACGGCGCATTTACAGGAGAGACAAGTGCACGCATGCTCACCGAGTTGGGAGTGACATATGTGATTATCGGACACTCTGAACGTCGAACGCTTCTGGGAGAAACAGATGAAATGGTTCAAAAAAAAATCGTTCAGGCTCTTGCACATGGACTCATTCCTCTTGTATGTGTGGGTGAAACAGCGGAAGAACATGACCAAGGTTTGACACAATCTCATCTGCAAAAACAATTGATCGCTGCATTCGATGGAGTGCATATCAAACATCGAAGTCAGCTTCTGATTGCGTATGAACCGGTTTGGGCGATTGGTTCTGGTAGAACACCAGCAGTGTCTGAAGTGATCAGTGCGCATCAATATATTCGGCGTTTGGTATCCGAGTTTTTTTCGTCTGTTGATTCTTTGTCTTTGTCTGTGTTGTATGGTGGAAGTGTGGATGCAGAAAATGCGTATGCGTTTTTGCGTGAACAAGAAGTGGATGGTGTGTTGGTTGGGGGAGTAAGTGTAAAATTGAATCAGTTTAACGACGTGATTGTTGCTGCAAGCGAAGTACTTGAAGCACAGTCAACACACGTATGATCATACCCATATCGATCGGTGTTGCGCTCACAAGTTTGCTTGTTCTCTGCGTTATGCTTCTTCGCAAAATTCCAGCGCTTCGTGTCATTGATATTCAAACAATTCAGCATGAA
>CAYIPP010000010.1:0-12004 GCA_964365355.1 uncultured Gammaproteobacteria bacterium | reverse complement strand
CTGAAGAAAATCACCAATATCGATAGTCTTATGAAAAAATTCGTACGCATCATCCCCGATGGAATCTTTTTTCAATGCAATCTGCATGGTTGCGGATTCGTCTTGTAGCTGTACAAAAGACAGACCTCCATGTTTGCGTAGTAAACGTGCACGACCTGCAACGACACAGAGCTCCGTTGAAGATTGTAATTGTTCAAATGAAGACAGAACCTCTGCAAGTGTTTTTGTACGTTCAGTAATGGATGGATAGGGTTGAACACCTGTTGATTGTAAGAGAGCCAAACGCTCTCTTCGAACGATCTCTTCGTCTAACATAGATTATTCAATTGACTTGATTTTATATTCAATAGCTCCATTAGGTGTTGTGACTACAACCATGTCTCCAACATAATGCCCCATTAACGCAAGTCCCAATGGAGATTCATTACTAATTTTTCCCGCAAGCGGATCTGATTCTGCGGAACCAACAATGGCATAGTGTTTGTCTATTCCGGCGACATGTGCAACAAAACGGCATCCCATGATAATTTGATCATTTCCGGTTGTTTCTTCAACAATCACTGCATCACGAATCATGTCTTCCAACTGAAGAATACGGGCTTCGTTCAATGCCTGTTGTTCTTTTGCGTCTTGATATTCAAAATTTTCGGATAAATCTCCGAGTTCTTTTGCCGCACTGATGATTTCTGTAATTTGCCAACGAGTTGTTTTTGTTCGTTCTTCAAATTCTCGCTTGAGTTCTTCAAGTCCTTCTTTTGATATATACATACATTTCGGTTCAATGAGCGTATCGGGGTTGTACCGGTCTGTCAATTGATTCTGAAAGACCTTCTGAGTTATCCGTGATTATTAATCTAAATTCTACCATTTTTTTACATTTGACAAAAATGCAAATCTATTTGCATAATGTAATCGTATGAAACATGACTGTCAATTAGACGTTCTTTTAAAAGACGCCGGATTGCGTTGCACAACAGATCGTCATGATTTGTTGTTCCTATTTTTGGAAAAACGCGCATGGAGTGCATCTCAAATTGCATACGTCTATCCAAAAAAAGACTTATCAACCATCTATCGAAATCTACAAAAAATGCAAAACGTAGGTTTAATTCATTCGCTTCACACACACACGCAAGAGGAATATTTTGAACAAATGCATTCCGAACACCATGATCATCGTGTCTGTCCGTCTTGCAAGATTCTCCATTGTATCCCCTGCCCTATTTCAACCATCACAGACCAACATACTCTTGAAATTCAACAATCATGTCACACATGTGTATGAAAAAAAATCTCATCATTATTAGTTGTCTAGTACTCGCACTAGTTCTCATCATCAACGTATTGATTCGATCGTCTGATGTTGAATACCTGCCCGAATCTCCATTACCTCAAGTCAGTGCATCTATCTATCCGTTATACGATATTGCTCGAACTATTGGAAATACCGTTGTCGATGTACAATTGATTTTGCCACCCGGTGCGAGTCCACATACCTATGAGTTAAACCCACAGAAGGTGAACATACTAGAACAATCGGAGCGTGTATTCGTGATTGGATATGGAGCGGATGATTGGATCATTCCCTTTGTGAGTGATCCGTCTCGATTAACTCGTGTTGATCGTCAAATTGAATTACGGAATTCAACCAATGAAGATGAAAGTACGATTGATCCGCATTATTGGTTGAACGTTACAAATGCCATGAAAATCGCACAAACCATTGCCGATGAACTTAGACAAATTCAACCTGAAAAAACAGCTATCATTCAAATGAACCTGCAAAACTATCTTGCCGAATTAGAACGGTTAGATCTGCAGGTACGAGAACAACTGTCTCGACTTTCCAATAAACATATCCTCACGTTTCATGATGCATGGTATTATTTTGCTGATGCGTATGGGTTGACTATCTCTGGAACATTTGAGCCTCAAGCAGGCCGCGAACCAACTCCTGCTTATCTTGTATCATTAGCGAACATTGTTCAATCGACAAATATTCACACCATGTACTCCGAACCACAATTCTCCTCCACAAATCTTCAATCATTTCTTTCAGATTACACTATGCAAGTTGCCGTATTAGATCCGATCGGTGGATCAGTCACAACTGATACCTATATTCATCTTATCCAGTCAAATGTCCAAACCATCATCCAAAATCAATAAAGAACTATCCATGATTGCTGTGGAGGGGTTGGAAATTCGCTACGGAGAACAGATCGTTTTATCTGGTGTTGATTTTTGTATACAACGTGGAGAAATAGCCGCTATCATTGGTCCAAATGGATCAGGAAAAACAACGCTCATTCGGGGGATTCTTGGTCTTGTTCCTATTGAACGAGGTTCCATTTTGTTGGATGGCCAACCCCTGATTCATATGCGATCCCGCATTGGCTATCTTCCACAAAAATTTCATATCGATCTTCATTTTCCGATCACTGTCAAAGAATTTTTGCAGCTAACGATTCACAAAGGCGAACACGGTTCTTTAGAGAAAAAAATGATAGAAGTAGGTCTGCCATCTGCCACGTTAAACAAGCGTCTTGGATCTCTTTCTGGAGGACAATTACAACGCGTATTGATTGCACAAGCCACACTCCACCACCCTGCCCTGCTTATTCTTGATGAGCCTTCAACCGGCATTGATATTGTAGGCGAAAAACAATTTTACGATTTGATTCAAACACAACGAGATGTGTATGGAACAACCGTGGTGCTTATTTCACATGACATTTCTGTGATTGCAAACGTTGTAGATCAAGTCGTGTGTATCAATAAACGTTTAGTGTGCTTTGGTCCTCCAAAAGTTGCACTCACTCCTGAAACAATTTTTGCATTGTACGGACATCAAGAAAGTTCTCTTCATCATCATGCCCATTGATATGTATATGATTGAATTTTTATCGTATCCTTTCATGCAACGAGCCCTGATTGCCGGTTTGCTTCTTGGCATACTGCTTGCCAGTCTTGGGGTCATCGTTACGTTGAGAAGAATGGCTTTTTTTGGAGAAGGTATTGCGCATGCCTCTCTTGCTGGCATTGCTATTGCTCTACTCAGCGGGATGAATTCCTTACCAGTGGCGATTCTGTGGTCTGTCATACTTGCGCTGCTGATTTTTGTGCTTGAGAAACGAACACAACTTTCAACAGATGCGGTGATTGGCATTTTTTTTACGTTTTCGATGGCAATCGGAGTCGTGATCATACACCTGATTCCAGGCTACCAGCCTGAACTGATTTCCTTCTTGTTTGGAAGTATTCTCTCTATTTCCGTTACAGATGTGTTTGTCATCACCGGATGTACATTCCTTATTCTGAGTTGGTACTATGTTTCCAGACAACAGTTACTTTTTCTCTCGTTATCTGAGGAACAAGCGATTGTTTCCGGAGTGCCTGTTCAAGTTCAAACAGCTCTTTTGTATGTTGCACTTGCAATTGCAACGGTCCTGGGTGTGAAAATGCTCGGCATTATTTTGATATCGGCGTTGTTGATTCTCCCGGCTTCGACCAGCCAACTGTTCAGCGCCAGTCTTCGTCATCATGTCATTCTCTCCATCCTTATTGCTGAATGTACCATCTTCTTTGGGCTGGCGCTTTCTTTTTATCTTGATCTTCCCTCTGGAGCAACGATTGTTCTTCTTGGATCGATTCTTTTTTTCGTTGTATCTTTAAAACGTTTATTCCGTTGGTCGTGAAACAAACCACCACGAGAGAATATCTCGAGCAAGAGGAACAGCGGCTTCTGTGCTTTCACCACCTTCTTCAACAATAATGGCAAGAGCAATTTCAGGATCATCAAATGGTGCGAAACCCGTAAACCATGAGAGATAACGCTCAGACCCTGGAGATTGGGCTGTTCCTGTTTTTGCTGCTGTGGCAAAAGGCAGAACTTGAAGAGATCGTGCACTTCCGCTCAGTACTGTTTGACGCATGCCATTTTGCACAATGTTCAAAGCGGTTACATCCAACCCTTCAATGGATTCTCCTGGAAGTATCGTGTCTGATTGAATGAGATGTGGTTGATTTCGAATTCCATTATTCGCAATAATTCCCGTTGCAGATGCCATTTGTAAAGGGGTTGTTAAAAAATCTCCTTGGCCAATTGCAAGGTGATAGGTATCCCCCACATACCATCGTTCATTTTTTGTTTCCTCTTTCCATGCTTTGGTTGGAAGAAACCCATCTGCTTCACCTGCAATATCAATACCTGTTGTTGAACCAAAACCAAATTTCTTTGCGTACATTGATAGTTTTTCTACACCCAAACCCGTAAACGATTCATAACCTCCGCCGATAATATAAAAAAAGGTATTTACGGACTCTGCAATGGCTTTTGTGACATCTGTGACTCCATGTCCACCAGCTTTCCAATCCGGGAAAAACCAATCCCCAATTCGCAAACCTCCAGTTGAAATAAATGAGGTGTGTTCAGTAATGAGTCGTTCTGCCAATGCCGCATACGCAATAAAAGGTTTTAATGTTGAACCGGAAGGAAATTCACCCGCAACGGCGCGAGGAAATAATGGTTTATCCTTGTCGCTAAGAAGCTGTTGAAACGTTTCCGCATCAATACCTTTCGCAAAATCATTATTATCATAGGCAGGTAAGCTGACTAATGCATAAATTTCACCTGTTTTTGGATTGAGCGCTACAATGGATGCACGTGAGGTGTGGGTCTTGAAAAAGAGTTCCTCTGTTCTTGTTTCAATAAATGATTGAAATCCTGCATCAATGGTTAAGTGGACATCCTGTCCTGGAATAGGATCCGTTTTTGATACGACAGACAATTCCCGACCGCGTGCATCTACTTCGATAATTCGTTCTCCTGCGGTTCCTCGAAGTTGCCTTTCAGCGCTTTTTTCAATTCCATTTTTTCCAATAGAATCAATTGGTCGATAGTTTTGTTCGGCTAATTGATCCAACTCATCTACACTCAGTTTACCGACATAACCAAGCACGTGCGAAAGTGACAGTGTGGGCACAGGATATTGACGCAATGATGATGTTTGAAGAAAAAAACCAGGCATTGTTTTTGTCTCAATGGCAAGATGTATGGCTCGATCATAGGGTAAATGTGAGACAACGGGTATGGGTTCGGTTGGAGTTGAAGCAAATTCCGTGAGCAACAAATCAAGATCAGTAAGTTGCAAACCCGCAATCAGACTCACATGTTCAAATAAGGCATGCCGTTCTTGTTCATCTTTTGGAAGATCAGCAATCACCATGACAAGCATAAACGATGGAATATTTTTTCCCAGAACAATTCCCGCTCTGTCATAGATCATCCCACGTTTGGGAAGTACACGAGATACTCGATAACGATTTGACTCAGCCAAAGCCAGGTAATGCTCACCCTGTAGCATTTGTAGATACATGGCTCGACCAAGAAAAAGAACGAAGATGCTCAGAAGAATGCTGATTGCCCACACAAGACGTTTTTGAGGAATCACAGATCCAACACGATGCGTATGTGACATGCGAACATCACTCGGCTGCGCGGCGATGGCGTATTCCATGTCCTCGCTTGCTCTTCTATGAGAAAGAGAACCGATGGAGGCATTGGATTGCAAAGTAAATACCGTTGACGGACGACGTTTGGACATTTAGGAAACAGAATACTGTAAAAATTTTCGCAATGGACGAAGGAGAATAAACAAAAAGAAGATGGTACAAAGCAACATGATATATTCGGAAATTCTGATAGGCAAAAACCAACTCCAATCGATAACCGGATGTTTTTTAAGAGAAAACAGGAATGCGAAAATGGTTTCGAGGATCAATCGAGAAAGAAAACCGGCGGTTGCACATGCTGCCACGCCATAAAATGATCGGTTCGAAAAAAGTTGCTTTGCTGAAATGTAACTGACGAATCCGGCAACGGTAAAACTCACGATTGGCAAAGGAATGGTGGTCAGATGAAAAATTTGAAGAAACAATCCGTAGAAGATGATCCAAATCAATCCATCAATCATTCCATGATATTGAATCAGGTAAACGCTCAGTGCAAACACGAATGGAATGATTGAAAAAACCGAAGGAAGAGAGCTCAAAAAACTTGTTTCGAACATCCAAACAGTCAAAAAAAAGATACTTGAAAACAGGACACGCGTCATAGGTTTTCCTGAATAAGGACATGGACGATATGGTATTGACGCACATCAACAAGTGGTTCAATCACCGCTTCAAGAAATGGTGTTGTTGTTTCCGTTCGTACATCATTAATCAAGCCAATAAATAAACCTGCGGGAACTTGTGATTCCAGACCAGATGTGACAACCAGATCATTTAATTTGATTTGTGAATCTTGAGGAATAAATTTTAGCTTCATAAGATTTCCGGATATTCCTTCAGCAACACCAATGGTTTGTGATTGTCCAAGAATACTTACAGCAGTGGCAATATCCGGATGTGTAATGGATTGTACCGTTGCAGACGAAGCTGTGGTGTTAATGATTTTTCCAATAATCATTCCATCGCCAACAATAACAGGATTTCCAACCACAATACCGTTGAGCGCTCCAACATCGATTGTAAACACCATGCCACCTTCAAGTGACGAGCGCGTGATAATGGATGCTGGAATTGATGGCAACCCTGTTCGTTCAATGAACGCTAAAGCGTTTTTTAATTCCGTATTTTCTCGTTTCAACTCTTCAAGTACTACATGATCAATAGCCAATTGTTGAAGTTGATTTTGCGCAATTTCAAGCTCATACATGCGGCTTGTTGTATCTTGAAAAATGGAAGTTTTTTGATAAACCCACGTACCGACGGCAACGAATGGTCGCTGAAATAGATGCATCCCAGATTCAAACGTCCCACGGATGAATACAAAAAGAATCAGCAAAGTTGCGATCAATCCTGGAAGAACGAGACGAAATCGACGTTTGTGGTGTACACCATGACGCATGGAATCGGATTAGAGAAAATGATCTTCGTTTGCGGATGGCAGAGCGATATCCTTGAGTAAACGTTCATCATCAATCAAATGTCCAGCTCCGCGAACAACAGAAGTTAAAGGATCATCTGCGATACGAACAGGAATAGCAGCTTGTCGAGAAATTAATGTGTCCAAACCTCGCAACAATGCCCCACCACCGGTTAATACAATGCCCCGCTCATAAATATCTGCAACAAGTTCCGGTGGAGTCATTTCAAGTGTCGCTTTGATGCTATCAACGATCGTTCGTACAGATCGATCTAGGGCTTCTCTTATTTGTCCATCATTCACAATGATCTCCTTTGGAAGACCCGTAAGCAAATCACGACCTCTCATTTCAATTTCTAGTGTTTCTTCTTGCGGAATTGCTGTTCCAACACGCATTTTTACACGTTCAGCAACTCGTTCGCCCAGCAATAGATTAAAGACATCACGTGCATATTGAATAATATTTTTATTCAATTCATCTCCGGCAATAACAAGCGACTTCCATGTAACAACCCCAGCAAGCGACATCACGGCTATTTCTGTTGTTCCTCCACCCAAATCCACCACCATCATTCCAACAGATTCCGAAAGAGGCAGTCTTGCACCAAGAGCAGCAAGCATACAATTCTCAATGAGAAATACTTGTCGTGCTCCGGCAGACAATGCTGCATCTTCAATAGCTTTTCGTTCCACTTCCGTTGTTTCAAGGGGCACACCAATCACGACTCGAGGACGAGGAATCATCGTAAACGATTCAGAATGAACTCGATCGATAAAATATTTCAACATCTTTTCTGTTACTTCAAAATCTGAAATCACACCTTTGGTGAGAGGTTTTGACATTTCAATATGCGGAGGATTTTTTCCAAGCATATCGAGTGCATCTTTTCCCACAGCCAGAATTTGATCTGTTCGTGTATTGATTGCAACGATCGAAGGCTCATTAATAACAATACCTCCATCTTTTGAATAGACGAGTGTATTTGAAGTACCAAGATCAATTCCAAGATCCTTTGAAAAACGACCAAAAAACTTATTAAGCATAGTATGGTCATTTTACTCAGCAAATGCATTCACCGCAAGGACCATCAATTGAGCATTTTTTGTATTCAAACAGAATGTTTCATTTGTTTTGAAACGAAAAACAATTCGATGAAGGTAAAAAGAATGATGAGAAGCAGTACTGTCCACCAACGCATGGCTTCAAAGGCGAGTAGCCATAATGTACAAACGAATAATCCGGACAAAATAACGCCTTGTCGAAAAGATCGAAGCGTTTGTCGATACACCAATTCTTCCGGATGAACCCAACCGCGAATCAGAGAGCCGGAGAGAACGGTCGTGCCTAGCAAGGCGACAAAAAGTGTCAGATAAAAAAGCAAAAATCCGGTTAAACCTGATTGAAGCGGATCAATGGTGTTAAGAACAAAAATCCAAGCAACCCACACCGTAAGAGTCGCAAGACTCATGACAAATAAAAACCAACGAAACGTCATAATTCTGATTTACGAAAATGATGAACAATACGATAACGAACTACAGATACTTGATGATCAGTAAAACGTTCTCGCAATCGAGCTTGAAGAATTGTTTCTCGTTCTTGAATGAAATTGCTTGCCGCTGAATGAAGTGTTTCGATAAGCAGTATTCCTTCGTGAAACGACACCACACGGGCATCTTTTTTCTTTGCACCCATCAGTTCTTCGAGTAGTGCATCTGCCATGACCACAATTTGTGAAGCCGAAACTTGCGTAGAGACGTGTGCACGTTTTACGGCTTGAGAAAGCAGATCACGAAGTTGAAACATGTCAGCCATACCAACGTAAGTATAGCAGAGATTTACATCTGACGGTACTCACAAATATCTGCAAAATCACAGAATTTACAATGGAAACCGGGAGTCGGACCAAAACGACTCGCTCGAATTTTTTGAACTCGATTCACCACTTGATCTTGCAGTTGCATAAGTTCGTCATCCGTACCCAAAAAAGAAACTGTTGATTGATCTTCAAGATACACAAACGTGAGTTTTTTTGGATTGAGCTGAAGAACATCACGCGCGGCAAGCTGGTAAAGCCACAACTGTTCTTTATCTGATTTCTCCAATTTGGATAGAAGTTTGGGTGTTCCTGTTTTATAATCAATGATTTCGACTCCATCTTCAAATAGATCAATCCGATCAATACGTCCTTTCAGAACAACGTCTCCTATTTTATACGTATACCCTTGTTCAAGCGCAAGAGGACGAGGTACAGCTGAATCAAATGACTTGACATAACGTATAAGTTGTTCTTTTCCCTTTTGTCTGTATTGTTCCCGAACCTGGTCATCCGGATACCAATCATCTTGCCAACACGTGTTATACAGTTCCAACAACTCCTCAGTGCTTACAGGCACGTTTCGTTGGTTTTCTTCTTCAGATGGTAACTCAAACAACGTATGTTGTTTTTTTCCCGAACGTTCCATCCATGCAGTAAAGTATCGATGTAAGGTGTTATGCATGGTTTTTCCAAACGAAAATGACCATTTACCCATTGCAGGCACATGAAGAAGATGGGCAAATTTATATTGGAGAGGGCAGGTCGTGAATGCAGCAAGTTGTGTAAAGGAAAATTGTTTTGGAATCGCATATCGAATGGATGTTTCTGTCAACTCTTCGGCTTCATCCTGATCCTCATCAAGGACATGCCAAACTGATGGTGTTGATTGTTCGGGTTTTTCGTATCCTAATTCATTCAAAAATCGAGACAACTTTCGCATTTTTGCACCCCCGTAATCATCCGCAGAGGTTAGAAAAAGACCTTCTTTTGCTCGTGTCATGGCCACATACAATAGCCGACGTTCTTCTTCAAGATGAAAAAGCGCTTCATCAATTTGTTTTTTTTTTGGCATAAGACCCTCAGGAAGTGGAATCGCGTCAGCCCGTCGTTGAGTTGGAAATTTTCTATCGACTAAATTTACAACAAATACATAACGAAACTCTAATCCCTTTGCCGCATGAATCGTTAAAATACGCACGACATCTGGTCCTGCTTCCACATCTACAGCTAAAGATCCTTCTTCACCGGCATCTCGTTCGTGCCGAAATTCTTCCAAAAAATGATGGAGTGTTGATTGTGGGGATCGTTGTTCAAACGATTTTATTCGTTCGAGTATTTGTTGTAGAAAACTAAAGGATTCACGTTTTTTTCTTTCGCTTTGTGCATTGATGTGTTCTAGATAGGTCGATTGGCGAATCGCGAGCAAAAATATCTCTGTTGCGGATTTCGTTTTTGCAAGTTGAGAAAGATCTGCGAGTTGACGGATCAGTCCATCTAATTTCTGATTGTCATCAGTTTGAAATGCTGAAATCGCACGAGCTGTCTGAATCATTTCGTAGAGACTTTTTCCTTTTCGATCTGCTAAACGATTTAATTCGACAATGCATGTAGGCGAAACATCAACCATTGGTGATGTCAGTACGCGATACATGCTTGGACTATCGTGAGGTTGATCGATCACTCGCAACAACGCCATGACATTGATAATCACCGGTTTGTTATATAAACCAGAAAGTGCGTAGCACTGAAAAGGGATGTTGTTTTTTTCAAACCCATGCGCGAAATTGGTTCCTGCGTCATTTGATCGCACTAAAATAGCCATGTCACTCCAGTTAACATCCGGTTGATGTTGTTTCAGTTCTCGAATCTTTCGAATGACGGTTTGAACTTCTTCATCGGATGTTGATGTATGAAGGTGTTCGATGATTCCATTCTCTGGTTGATTGGAAAGTAATTTTTTTGATAGTCCATGCTCAGCTTCTAATCGTCTTGGGTTATTCATTTGAATAAACTCATAGGCATGATCGAGAATCGATTGCGCACTTCGATAATTTTGAGTCAAAACGACACGTGTTGTTTCAGGATAATCGGTTTGAAAACGAAGGATATTTTCAATAGATGCTCCACGAAATTTGTAAATAGCTTGATCATCATCACCGACAACCGTGATATTTCTTCTTGGTTCACACAGAAGACGTACAAGTTCATATTGTGCATGATTCGTATCTTGAAATTCATCCACCAAAATAAATTTGAATCTGCCTCGAACTTTTTTTGCGACAAACGGACGATCTTTGAGGAGTTTTAACGTAGACAAAATCAAATCACCAAAATCGAGTCGATCGTGTGACAAGAGAATCTGTTGATAGGTGTGATAGGCCTTTGCGAGCTCTGCAATACGCTTTCCTTCGTTGTGAACATCATCGCCCGATTGCATACTGTCTGTATCCATTTGGATTGATTGAGCAAAATCAAGATACTGTTCTGGAAAAATTGCCGCATCTTTTGCGCGAGAGAAATGTTGTAACAATGATCGTAAATATTTGGTTGGATTTCCAAGCGGTTTGAAATACTCTAATGCAAATCGATCTAATTCTTGTCGAGTCAACAGCCATGCGTCTAATTCTGTCACCACGACAAAATTTGGTGAAAGCCCGATCTCTGCCCCAAACTCATGGAGGAGACGTTCGCAAAACGCATGAAAGGTCGAAATTTGTAAATCAACATATCCATAGGGCAATAAGAGATCCACACGTTCTTCCATTTCACCCGCAGCTTTTTCCGTAAAAGTGAGTGCCAAAATTTCTTCAGGTTTTGCTAAACCTTGATCAATAAGCCAAGCAATACGTCGCGTAATAACGGTTGTTTTCCCTGTGCCAGCGCCTGCCACAATCATGAGGGGTCCTTCACGATGAGTGACGGCCTCCTGCTGCGCATCATTGAGATGTTCAAGAAGTGATGTATTCACACAAAGAGTCTACGCATAAGAACTATACTATACACCCGAAAACAGGCCTTGATTTGTTTGAGACGGCAATTGGGTTATTTTTGTGTTTAGCTTACTATGTGTCTAAGAATAGAATCGGCCATTTTGCTTTCTATGCCTTCAAATAAATATTGCGAAGTTTTTATTGTTTTTAAAAATTTATCAAAATTGTAGTCAGTCATTGTCGTCATTAGTATGGTGGCAATTACGTTTAGTTTTTGTATCAAATTACTATCAGAATGTAAAATTGTACGAATTTTTTCTACT
>CAYIPP010000009.1:753-12146 GCA_964365355.1 uncultured Gammaproteobacteria bacterium | reverse complement strand
TACGCCACAAGCATACCATTCAATCCACCAGGCTCAAAATTAATTTAAATGGGTAATAGTTCAACAAAGCCATGCGTTCGTATAAAATGTAACTAAGTGACATTTGATTCAATTGTTGGTTTTTAAAGCAATAAGATATGGGCAATAGCATGGGAGACAGATATTTCGAGCATGTGAATTTTGCAGATCATGAAAAAAGAGCGCTCGAGGAAATAATGACCAAAACAAATTTCAAGCCAGAGAAAGAAATTTTTCGTGGCCAGATTTATGATAAAGACAAAGTTGGCAGTTTGATTTATAAAGGTGTTTGGCAGGACAAGCCGACTGTTCTTAAAATTCAGGGGCTTCAGCCAGATATTGATGAGATTGACATGATTGGCAGGTTTAACGAGCAGAATAAGAGCACAAAAATTAGATTGCCAAAATTCTGTGATGGCTCAAAGTGGGATAAACAGCACGGTTACGGTTATCTGCTCTTGGAATATGTTGATGCTCCTCAAATTTATCAACCCCCTTTTGCCAATCAGAAGCAAATAAAAGATTTTTGCGCTCTCTACCAAGAATACAGAACGAACTGTTTGTGCGAACCATTTGTTGAACAAGAGCCAAACGAGCAAAGTAGTTTAGTTTTTACTGCCCAGCGTGTTTCGCATTGGGCGAAAATCGCGCAAACCAAAGGAAATCTGACTGAATCTGATGTAAAAATTGTGGAAAGATTTCTTACTCTGGCCGGAAGACATTTGCCATCGATGAACATGGAGTTTATGCACGGACATTTCACCTATGATGATATTTTCAAGCTATCAGATAACAAGTATGTATTGATGTCAAATTTGTTTTGGTCTTATCGTCCAGAATTTTACGATACAACTTTTCACCTTTGGGCTGGTATGAAAAGTTTGCGCGACCAAAGCGTTGGTCTTGAGCAAGTTTTAGCATATTTGCAAATTTGGGTTGAAGAATACAAAAAACTTCCAGTCGTAATGCAACATGCTGATTTTGAAAGAACGTTTGATATGATGATGGCCGAGCGTTGTGTCGGCGCACTGTTAGTGGATATTCACAATCAGCATTACGACAGTGACCGCAGCAATTTTATTGCCCATTTAGTCGAATTGTTTAGAGATTTGTTTCGGCGCTTTGCGGATAAACTCGAAAAAACAAACAGTGGAGACCTCTGAAAAAGTCGTGAGATTGCGGTGTCGAGCCCCACGAAACGTAGTCATTCTACGTAGAGTGGGATCGACCATTCGACAGGCTCTTGGTGGTGAGCATGGTCGAACCACGGGCGCCCGTAAGCCGCAAGATCGCGATTTTTCAGAGGTCTCTACACAAGAGGAGAGTGTCATGAAACTTTGGTGGAATCGATTCGGGACAATGGGTTTTGCGAGCGTGTTTTCTCTGTTGATGGCATGTGAGCCGTTGATCTTGACCTTGGATTCTGGCATTCATTTGGATTCTGACATTCGTCAGGAATCCGGTGCGGAGAAGAGTTTGGCCGGCAAAGGCGGCAAGGGTGGCAAGGAAGGCACGGAAGGCACGGGAGCCAAGGAAGGTAAGGAAGGCAAGGGTGGCGGACAAACGATCAGTCTCCATCTTCCATTTCCAAAAGGACATACGGCGTTGTGCACGCAGGGCGCTGATGATGATTTTAGTCATGACGTGAAATCGACCAAGGATGATTTGGATTTCGATACCTCGAACACGATCAGTGAAGAATTGTACGCACCGGCAAGCGGAATTGCCTATGTGTATTTGGCGGTTGAAACGGGAAGTCCGTTTGGAAATCACATCTGTATTGATATCGGAGGTGGGAAGTATGTTGTCATTGCTCACCTGCAACAGATTTTGATCAGTGACGGAGCAGAAGTGGCTGTGGGTCAATTGATTGGACTTGAAGGGTGTACAGGAATGTGTACCGGAGATCATGTCCATATCGGTTTGCATGAAGGTGATCCGCACAATCCGGCAGAACAAGGTGTGTCCATTCCGACAACCTACTTGGTTACGTTGGATACGAGTGATGTGCCTTCCAGTATTGCAAGCGAAGATTTCGTCTGCGGAACCGGTGGAGATGGTGAAGAACTTGGTGACTATTATACATCAGCTCTTCCCGTGATTCAGCGCCATCCGGACGGTACACTCATCATGTCAGCGCATAATCCAAAAGTCTACCTGCTCGAACATGGGAAGAAGAGTTGGATGTTGAACGAGCAGGTGTTTTGGAGCTATGGATACAATTTTGCGAACGTGTTGTTGGTTTCGGATGAAGAATTGGATTGTTATCCGGAAGGTCCGATGATTGATACGCCAAGTCTTGTGGATGCGGTGATTGACCCATCAGGCTCGAAGTGGCTCATTGTCGGATCAACCCAGATGGAAGATCAATATCGCATTCATGTGAATGAATTTGCGTGGCAGGGAGTGCTTGCCTCTTGGGGATTGTTCTATTCAGAAGCAAATCCACCTCAGTTGGTTGAGTTGGATCATAGCTATCTTTCCAACTGGCCCGCCAAAGATGGATTTGCACAGTTTCGTACAGGAACGCTCATCAAAGAGGCCACGGCTTCGGATGTGTATGTTGCTGGACCAACCATCGCCATGCCGGTGAAGAATTGGCAGACATTTCTGATGATGGGTTTTGTAAGTTCACAGATTGTGACAGTGGAAGACGGTGCGGTTGCATCGATTCAAAAGCAAATCGGTGATTGCCAGCAAGGTATGCAATGCGTCGATAGTAAACTGGTCACGACCTGTGGAACAGGAGTGCCGATTTCATCTCCGGATGGACAGGGAGGAGTCCTGCCTGAGACAACATCGGATACGGAAGTTGAGACCACATCACCTGAAGAAACGATTGAGGACACGGAGTCCGAACCGACGAGTGAATCTGATACGCCAGATTCCGAGGTAGAACCCGTTGTTGAATCTGACGTCGAGACAGATACGCAAACGACACCGGAAGAGCCTGAGAACACACCGCCTTCTTCCGAACAAACAGATTCGTCTGGATGTTCGAATGGGGAATTGGCGTGTATTCGAGATTTGAATGCAAACGGCATTCCAGAGACGCTTCTGCTTGCAGATCATCTCTGGTTGTCTCAGATGTTGCACGGGGTTCCTGCCTATGTGTATGCAAACGGTGGATGTTTCGATGGAACACTCGCCGGAGACGATCTGGTCATGTCGAATGGTTCTTACTATGTTCTTGATTTTTCTTCCATGGCTTTGGACTGTTCGAGTCAGCTGACTCTGGTCTCAAGTATTGGAAAAAACGGTTTCGGACCGGTTTCCGACATGTCAAATTGGATGTGGTGGCAGGGAGCGGAATTCTGTGCAAAGGGAAATTCGCTCTGTCAGCTCATGAATAACATGACGAGTTGGGAAGAATGGCTGTTGTCGGTTTCCTGGAATCCCAAAACAGGGTTGATTCCTTCGGGAAATGGTCTGACAAAGAATTCACAACTCTGATCATCTACTTCCTGTGTATATACGTATGCACAGGTTTTCTTTTTCTGCTATAATTTGAAAAGATATGAAGCAATGGTATGGGCGCATTTTTGCGTGGCTGAGTAGATTACAAGCGCGTTACGACATGGTGTCGAATCATCACAAAGGATTGGTTTCTCTTGTTGTTGTGTTGGTTTTTGTTGGAACGTTTTTTGCGATACGTCCGGTGTATGCCTCTTGTGGATTCGATATTCCATGTTACGTAAAATCGGGGCTTCTAGAAGTCGCACAGATCATGATGTCTTTGTTGAATACAGCTATTGTGGTGATATTGGAAGCTTTAATTCCGGTCATGTTATACAATGAATTTTCAACCGCACCGGTGGTGACATCCGGATGGGCAATGGTGCGTGATACGGTCAACATGTTTTTTGTGATAATTCTTATTGTTATTGCATTTGGAACTATTTTCGGACATAAAAAATTTCAATGGGCACAACAAGTTCCAAAATTACTACTTTTTGCTATTGTCATTAATTTTTCAAAGACATTGTGTGGAATCATGATTGATTTTGGACAAGTCGTGATGTTGACATTTGCAAATGCACTGCGTGAAATTGCCACTGGAAACATCATCGAACTGTTTGGACTTAATAAGGTAAGCCAGATGGCACAAACTCGTGCAGGAGCACCGACGGCTGAATGGGATATGATCTTGGCCAGTATTTTAGGTGTAATGGTCTTGGCGTGGGTGCTTGTAATCATGCTCATGCTGTTTGCGATATTGGTGTATCGAATTGTGGCTTTATGGATTTTGATTGTGGTTGCACCGTTAACTTGGTTTGTTGGTGGAACAGGAGATTTGTTGAAAAGTAATGCCTATGCGGACTGGTGGGCAAAGTTCAAATGTTTTGTTGCGATCGGACCAGTCATCACATTTTTTTTATGGCTAGCGTTGGCAGTCGCAGGAGCTGGAAACACCGTTCAAGGCTTTAACACAGGAGCGGTGGAACTTGGAAGTTCGGCAAAAGTGTTGACGGAGATTTTTGAGATTCGCCAGTTTTTGGGGATGGTCATCGGATCTGCGATCCTCATGGCCGGTATGCAGCAAGCGCAGAGTCTATGCAATATTGGAGGAGCGAGTCCGTTGGGTATTGGAAAACGTGCGTTGCAACTTTCGGCTGGTACTGGATTAAAAGTGGGTGGTTGGGGTGGGCGTAAAATTGGTGGTGGTTTATCAATGGTTGGTCGCGGAACGCGCAATCTTGCAGGAAAATTCGCACGTTCCAGACCACCTGAAAGTAAGTTGCGTTATTTTACAACTGAGGAGCGTGCCAGACGTGCAGATGAAGCGTCCAAGCGAGCAAGAGGTGGATTTTTTGGAAGGAAAAACGCTTTGCGTTTGGAACGCAAACGCGACAAATTGTTAGGTGTGCATCCGGTTGCAATAGCGAAAGCCGGTGAAAAATACAGTAGCGATTCATCAACAACAAGAGCTGGACAACTTGCACGATTTGCAAAGAAAGGTGCTGGTGGTGATTCGGCACTGGCACTCTTTAAAGAAGCATTGGGAGATGAAAACATGATGAAAGAATTGGAAGCCAGCGGAGCGATACCGAATTTGGTCAAGCATTACGGTTCCAAGATGGACGCAGCGTTTAAAGGCGACAGTGCAACAACAGATAAATTAAAGAAGTTCAAAAAGCGTCACGCAGCATTAACCGGTTCTGCGGGTCTTATTGAAAAAGAAGACGATGTGAAAAACTTGTCTGAGGAATCGCTTGCAGACGAAAACGTTCAAAATAAATTGAAGTCCATTACAGTGCGTGTCGGAACAGGAAAGAAAACACGAAATGTAAACGCCATGAAAGCTGTGCTCGAAGGAAAATATGGAGATGCTAAGAAACAGGTGGCAGAGGGTGGTTATAACAAGTTTTCAGATGATCAGATTGATAAAGTCGGCGCAACAGCGATTGCGAATGCAAAATCGGATGTGGTGCAACGCGCGGTTGATAGTGCTTTTACAAAACAAGATCTTGCACGTGTCGATGAGATTTCAAAAGCATTAATGGATCAGTACAAACATAAAGACACATCTGGTGAAAGACGATTTGAAATTTCAGATATTTTAAATAAGATTGGTGCAACTATTTCCTCGCAAGCACAAGCTGTACAAACAGCTCTTCCCAACCTTCGAGGTAAAGACAAAGCAGAAAGGATTAAATACGGGCGAAAAATTCGAAGTTTGAATAAGACATTTGGTATTGATCGACGAGCGGTTGAGCAGGGAAAGGGTGTGTTGGATGGAAAAGGAAATAGTGTTGGACCAAAGTTTGGAACCGTTCTACCAATTGCCGATCAAGAAGATCATCTAGCGTTTATCAATCAACATTTTGCCAATGCATCAGACGAACGTCGAGATGATGCACGTTCGCAAATGGGGCAACAGTATAGCAAAGCAACAGCAGAGGCAAACGCACAATACGATGCTTTGATAGCAGCAAGGACAGCAAAGACAGGTGTATTGAATCAAGAAGGAACAGATTTGGATCAAAAAATTGTGGATTTGCGAACGAAATTAGATACGACAAGGAAAGGACTCATGAATAAAGCAAAAGAGGATGCGCAAGCGCTTAAACCGCAAATTGCAAATAAAGAATGGGAGATTAGCGCCAAGGAACGAGATTTTTCAACTAAGGCGAGTCGAGGCGCTCCTGTTCAGGATCGTACAAATTTGAGGAATGAAATTCAGGCATTACAAGAGGCAAAAGATACTCTGGAACAGGAAGCGAAATCAAAACTTTCTTCCGTAGACCTTGATCCTGCAGTGACCAAATTGGAGCAAGAGATTAACGAATCAAAAGCTGTATTAGCACAAACACTTATAAATAAGGATAAGGTGAATGTCAATACGGATCCGGAGTTAAAACAATTGTCCGATGCGTACACCAAAGCACAAGGAGATACTGTAAAGATCCTACAAGCCCTTGCATATCTTGACGCTCTTCCAAAAGCCAGACCACATGTCTAACTCTTCTGCACAACGTGAGTTGTCTCCAGCGATCCGAGAGTATCTTCTCTCGGACGAGGTTTTTGATCAGTATGAGCGTATTGCAAAAGAACATGCGTTAGATCCAGACGAAGTTTCTGATACATTTTCCGAAGCAATGTATCGATTCATCACAGGGATGGATTCACTTCAAGAAATGAAAGAATTCATTGTGGTTGCTTTGCTGCTTTCTGATTCAATAACACAAGAGATTATTTCTAGTCTTTTGCTGCATGTGGTTTCGAAAGTGGTAAAAGATGTTCCAGATATTTCAGAAGAACTATTGGTGTGGAGCAAGCAAGTACAGACTGCTGGCGAGAAAATGAGTCCTGTCATGTTTGTACGATTTTTCACAAGTTCGATCACAGAGACATTTACTCCAAACGATCAACATCGTTTGGAAACGATTTTACTGAGCTATCTCACAGGAGAACGTACACAAGAACAGACCGTGTTATTTCTGGAACGTTCACATAAGCTCGGTGGTTTGGAACTGAGTGAAGAAACAGCCAAAGAATTCATACAATTATTTGATGTGCAACGAGCATCGGTTGTTTTGGAAGAAGAACCTGCAGAACCGAAATCAATCGTTTCACCTGATACATCCTTACCTAACAAGCAGGATTCACAAGACCAAAAAACATCCGTGACCGTTGCTTCGAAAAAACGTTCTCATGTATTTTCAGAAGAAGATGCAAAAGAAGTTGAACAGATGCATCAATCACAACAAACGGTCGTTCAACAAATGGTTGGTCTGGCTCCAGAAGAACAAGTCAGTCGTATCTGTGCACAAGAGGCATTTACCTTTTTCGATCCTGAACAGAAAAAACGTTGTGTTGATATTGTGAATTCTCGTGTGCGAGAGGTGCGAGACGTGTATCAAACGCGAGACGCGTTGGAACGACTATGGGAATCGGGTGGTCTTGGAATGACAGGACGACGTTTGGCAGATATGATGGAATTGATTGAACAAGTCATAGATCACAATCGAACGCAACAACAGACGCATGTCGAACAGATACGCGCTCATGCAGTGAAACAACATCAAGATGTGCAAGATCAGCAATCAGAACTGGCACAAAAAGAAGCACAGATTTTATCGAAAAAATATGTGCACACCACCGGAAAACTTCCGAAAGAATCGATTGAACCAACAGCACCATCGCTTTCGCGCACATCTATTGCACGTTCTTCTCAGGTGCAACAGCAGCAACAAGAAGCAAAAATCGATGTTGATAAAGTGCGAAGCGTGATTCAACGTGCAACAGCATTACCAAAACACATTCCATCAACAAAATCGTACGTACAAGATGTGAAGCCGGTTCCACGATTGCTGGGTCCCATCGAAGAGTTGCAATCCATGGAATTACAACAGTTTCGTCGTTTATCCAAAGATCCTCAGCAAGCAGCGGATCGTGTGAAGGATATGATGGAGTTGTTAACCGATCAAGGATATACAAAACGTGTGGAAGGATTGAAAGCGTTTCAATCTTCTCCACTGATGAAGTTATATGCATCTATCACAAAACAGGCGCTCATTTCAGGAAAACAGGTGAATGAAATTCTTGCGCAAGAACCAGGAAATTTATCAAAACAAGAATATCAAACATTAATGAAACTCAATGCGGATTTGCGTTTTTGATCAGCTTCTATGCCAGATCAATTTGTTGTTCCACAATTTATTGACGCAGAAGATAAAATTTTTGGGCCGATTACCGCTCGTCAATTTATCATTCTGATGATTACAGGATTGCTGGATTTTTTGTTGTTTAAACTTTTGTCATTTATCCTGTTTTTAATTATTGGCATTCCGATTCTGATGTTGGGTGGTGTGTTTGCGTTCGCAAAAATCAACGGTCAGGTTTTTCATTATTTTGTGTTAAACATTATACAAACGTTTCAGAGACCACGTCTTCGTGTGTGGTATAAAGTCTCTACAGATGCACAGTTGCGCATGTTTATGAAAGAAGAACCACCTCCACCTCCAGACGTTCGTCCACGCAAAGCCCCATTATCTTCTTCTCGTTTAAGCGAACTGACATTGGTAGTCAATACTGGAGGTGTGTATAGACCTGAAGAATAATTTTACTGAAGAGACCTCTACAAAAGTCGCGATCTTGCGGCTTACGGGCGCCCGTGGTTCGACCATGCTCACCACCATGAGTCTGTCGAATGGTCGACCCCACTCTACGTAGGATGACTACGTTTCGTGGGGCTCGACAGCCCATGCACCGCAATCTCACGACTTTTGTAGAGGTCTCTGAATAGACTTGTCGCCAACTACGCTTATGCCTGAAATGCAATCAAAACAACTCACAAAATCAAAACCGGGTCCATCAACGAGTCGGTATGTGGATATTGCCGAAATTCGAGATGACATGGTGATTTTAAAAGATGGAACGGTGCGAGCGGTCATACTTGTATCAAGTATTAATTTTGCGTTGAAATCATCAGAAGAGCAGGAAGCGATCATTCAGGCTTACATGACATTTTTGAATGGATTGGAGTATTCATTACAAATTGTGATTCAATCACGGCGCATGAATATCGATGCTTACATGATGGCACTTGCAGAGCAACAGAAAAAAACAGAAAACGATTTACTCAGATCTCAGATTGCGGATTATCGAACATTTGTTAATGAGCTGGTGGAACTGGGTCAGATCATGCAAAAACGATTTTATGTTGTAATTCCCTATGATCCTCTCACAAATAAAAAGAAAAATTTTTGGACACGACTTACGGAAGTATTATCTCCTGCGGCTTCCGCAAAATTGAACGCACAACAACTGGCGGATCGTATCGAGCAACTGACTCGCCGAACAAGTGTCATTCAAGGCGATCTCAACAGCATGGGACTCAACTCGGTACGTTTGGACACACAAGGTCTGATTGAATTGTATTATAACGTGTATAATCCGGATGTGTTCGAAGAACAAAAATTACAAAATCTGTCTCAGATTTTACACGAATAGATGACTTGTTTATGCCTATTGATATTGGAAAAATTCAACCATCCATGCCAACACAACCTCTCAAAAAACCGGTTGTGGTCAAACCGGAAGAAGAGCGGGTACAAAAGGAGCGTGCATTGTTGGAAGAGGAGAGGATCTATCGAAAGGGAGTGGTAACGGTCAAAGACATCATTGCACCGGCTTCTTTTGAGGTAACTCCACGAGCGTTGCAACTTGGTGGAATGTTTGTGCGGACATTGTTTGTGATTACCTATCCGCGACATATCGGACTCGGCTGGTCAACCACATTAATCAATTTGAACAAAACGTTTGATATTGCGATGTTTTTTTATCCAATTCCCGCAAAGATTATCTTGAAACAACTGCAAAAGAAAGTAGGAGTTCTTGAGGCGGATGTGATGATGAAGGCGGATAAAGGCGCACCTCGTGATCCAATTACCGAAACAGCTCTTCGTGATGTGGAAGATTTGCGTGATTCATTAACACAAGGAATTGAGCATTTTTTTCAATTTTCTTTCTATGTCACAATTTATGCGAGTACCATGGAAGAATTGGATCGATTTACTTCCGAGGTTGAATCCATGTTTGGAAGCAAATTGATTTATACAAAGGCTGGCTATTATCAAGCAGAACAGGGATTTGATTCCACCATTCCACTTGGAAATGATGAATTGCAAATCGCCTATAACATGAATACGTCGCCAATTGCTGCATCATTTCCATTTATCAGTTCAGATGTAACATCGGATAATGGAATTTTGTACGGTGTAAATCGACACAATAACTCGCTCATTTTGTTTGATCGATTTAGTTTGCAAAATGCGAATTCGGTTGTGTTTGCCACGTCGGGTTCTGGAAAATCCTATGCGGTCAAGTTAGAAATTTTGCGATCGCTGATGATGGGCGTTGATGTGATTGTGATCGATCCGGAAATGGAATACAAGCATCTTGCCGATGCGGTTGGCGGAACGTTTATCAATGTCTCGCTCGCATCAGATGCGAAAGTCAATCCATTTGATTTGCCTCGTGCGATCGGTGAAGGAACAAAAGTGGAAGACATTATTCGTAGTGCCGTGATCACCCTGAAAGGGTTGTTTCGTATCATGATCGGTCAGCCAATCGGTGAATCTGGAAAAATTGGGTTTACTCCGGAAGAAGATTCCATTTTAGATCGAGCGCTCATTGAGACCTATGCGAAAAAAGATATTACACCGGATCTGACGTCTTTGGATGAAGTAGAGCCACCGATCATCCAAGATTTACAAGATGTCTTAGAAGGAATGGAGGGAGCAGAAGCAATTGTCGCGCGTTTGAAAAAATATACCGATGGAACATTTTCCGGGTTGCTCAATTCGCCAACAACGGTGGAGATGAATAATCAGCTCGTGGTATTTTCTGTACGTGATTTGGAAGATGAGTTGCGTCCGGTCGGGATTTATACGATTGTGAACTACATCTGGAATGTGACGCGATCGATTCGAAAGAAGCGTATTTTGGTGATTGATGAGGCTTGGTGGCTCATGACGAATGAAGATTCCGCAAAATTTATTTTCGCACTCGTCAAACGCGCGCGTAAATATTATTTAGGCGTGACAACGATTACACAAGATGTGAATGACTTTTTGCGATCGCCCTATGGTCAAGCGATTGTGACCAACTCTGCATTACAATTACTCTTAAAACAATCACCTTCGGCCATTGATACAATTCAAACAACGTTTAATCTGACGGATGGTGAAAAATATTTATTGCTTGAATCGGGTGTGGGTGAAGGTATCTTCTTTGCCGGACAAAAGCATGCAGCGATTAAAGTGGTGGCTTCGTATCTGGAAGATCAAATTGTGACCACAAATCCACAGCAATTGTTGGAAATTGAAGCAGCTAAAAAAGCGTTTGAAGTAGAAACGGCACGACAAGAA